>CADAAJ010000036.1 GCA_902785855.1 uncultured Methanobrevibacter sp.
TAGTCTTTAAGTTTAAAGGTAAAACTTATAAAGCTAAAACCAATAAAAAAGGAATTGCAACTATTAAAATTAAAAAATCTGTAATTCAAAAACTTAAAGTAGGTAAAAAATATAAAATTACAATTACTTACAATGCAGTAGATGGAGGATATGTATCAGTAAACAGCATTAAAAAATCAATTAAAATTCAATAGATTGATTATGGGGACCATTATCTTCCCCCATTATTATTTATTTTTAAAAATACTTTTAATTTTTTATAAATTTTATTAAATTTCATAAATTAAAAGATTATTTTAGGATTATATCATTAATTGATATTCATATAACCTTTATTTTTTTAAAAGAAATATTTAATTACATATTTTTTTTAAATATTAGTTATTAATAAGAATTTATTAAAAAAGAGATAAATACATTGAAATAAATTGTAAAAATTTCATTAGTGACATATTATACAAGTCGGCATAGAATTTCCGTATATTATTAGATAATATATTATAATACTATATTATATAATTATAGAATTAATTATAATAATACTATAATATATACTAATATATATTTAAGGATAATATAACTTATCATTATATTACTATAATACTTATTTTATAATTTATATATATTTACTAATATTCTGTAAAAATGGATTAGATATATAATATATATTTACCTATCAATACTCATGTAATATTAAAAAAAGTGTATAAATCACTAGTTCCATATATATCAAACTAGTGAAATATCATATTTTCGTTAAATTTCTAATTTTTATAAAATTTTACAAGCCTATAAACAACAAAAGATAATACTGCAATAAAAATTATCACAGCTACTAAAATTATTATTGTAATTCCTGTAATTTCCGAATCTGGATTAAAATCATAACTTCCTATACTTTGATAATTTGGAGCAATTGGAATATCAGATGCATTATATAAAGTTTTATTGACATAAACATTATCTGAATAATCTCCAGTCTTCATACCAAACATAGAACCATCATCATTTGACAAATACATATCTACAATATTTCCTTTAAATGTATTATTATCAACATGATGATAATGGAAAGTTGTAACAT
The DNA here is from genome assembly GCA_902785855.1 of uncultured Methanobrevibacter sp. Classification (GTDB taxonomy): domain Archaea; phylum Methanobacteriota; class Methanobacteria; order Methanobacteriales; family Methanobacteriaceae; genus Methanocatella. The sequence continues at coordinate 1,085 of CADAAJ010000036.1, forward strand.
CTCTTCTGGTAAGTCCAAATGAATCAGATATGGCTAATTGAGTAGCATATTTAATTTTATCATCAGTATTATTAGGAATATAACCTGATCTTGAAAATGAATATTTGTTTGGTAAAGAAACATATTTATTAGGAGTTAAATTACCAGTTTTATAATTTGTAGCAGTTGCAAGGCCATATTTTCCTTCAGGTGTTTTAATTAAGAAATGACCCATTTTATAGGATTCTTTAATTTCTTTAATTTCTTTTAATTTATCCATAGAAATACTGCTGTCATTTGTAATCATTGTAGCAGATATATTTTCGATTTTTTCATTATCTGCCCCATCATCAATTCCACCGTATCCAATCATCCAACCATTATATGTGATGATTACCTGACAGAAATAACCTCCATCAGTTTTATATTGTTTAATAGCCGGCATACCGTGCCAATCAATTTCTTCAATATGGATATCTGCAGGAAAATCAGCATCACGCCTAAATGACATTATACTATCATTTCCCTCTAATTGAAGCATTACGGAGCAGCATCCTGTTAAAAATGATGGGTCTGTTTCTTTAAGAATTTCTGTAATATTATCAGTATTATTATAATTTTGATTATTATCTGTTGCATAAACTGTAAAACAGGATAAAAATATTAAAATGATTGTTAATACAAATATTATCTTTTTTAATCCCATATTTATCAATTATTACGTTTATTAAAAAAATGATAACAGAGTTATCATTAATATATTATATTCGATAATATTTAATATTATCCTATAATTGCTTGATATTAATTAAATAATGTTTTATTATTTTTAAGTTTTAATTTCATTTGTTCTCTATCAATGTGGATATATTTATCAGTAGTTTGACTGTTTGAATGCCCAGCAATGCTTTGAACTTCAGCGACTGTCAATATTTCAGCATAATGGCTTAAAGCAGTGTGTCTTAAAATATGTACACTAACATTTTTTCCATAGTTTACAGGACAATCTATATTATTTTCTTCTATTCTTTTATCAGTAAGGCGTGCATATTTTTTAACAATATCCTGAACACCTCTTTTACCAATACGTACACCCTTATTATTTGTAAATAGTTCTTCTCGAGTTTTCTCTTCATTGGCTTTATTTCTCTGAATTACTGGTCGGTAAATATTATTTGTGTTTTTCCTAAGTTTTGTGATACGATCCATCATCATATCATTTAAACTTGTTAATGTATCATAAGTAATAAATGTTGTTCTATCCTTTGATTCACCTTTTGTAGTTTCAGCTCTTAAATATACATCAATAAACTCATTTGTATCATCTGGCAGTTCATAAAATCCCCTTTCATCAAGAGGAACTTGAATATCATCTTTATTAAGAAGAACTAACTCTTTTAATCTCATTCCAGTATCAATAAAAGTTCTACAAATTGCATAATCTCTTTTATTTCCACTTTCTTCAATGGTATCTAAAAAAAAGTTAGATTGATGCCTTGTTAAACTTATTTTTTCGATTCTTTTTTTAGCAGTTTCAGGATCTTCTGATTTAACTTCAATAATATCCTTCATTTTAATGGTTTCGTGATGTATTTCTTCCTGAACATCTTCAGAATTTATAAATTCCAAAATATTCATCATATATGTTTTCACGGTTGTTCTTTTATTTCCATTAGTTTTTAAACAATGCCTACGATAATGTCTGAGTTGTTTTTTTACATTTTTACTATTTAATTCATCAATTCCCTTATTTTCAAGATATTCTATAAATTTTGATATATTAAATGTTTGTTTTTTGATGGTTTCCTGAGTTAAGTTTTTTACTTCCTGCTTTTCTTCCAAATACTCTTCCAGGTAGTAATTTAACTCATTGGTTTCAATCATGAGGTTTTTACCCCCTACATTTTTACTCAAACCCTTAATTATAATATTATTTTTTTGAGTATATAAATACTTCGTATCTTTTCTTTTTAACTGTATATTATTACATAAAATATACGTTTACTTTATATATAAAATTTGGATAATTTGGGAGTTCCTGGAGGAATGTTGAAAGTGAAGTAATACATATACATCAAGTGGTTTCAAAATGCTGATTTCTTCAAATTTCAATTTTGTAATAAAAATTATCCTGAAATTATTAAATTATTTTTGAGGTGATGATAAAAAAAATAGTTGGTGGAACTAATTATGTAATTTTTCCTGAAAACTTTTTCGCAACCCTATAAATACAATTATTAAAAGATAACAAACCAATAAATTTGCATATAAATATCTATAATCCTGAAGAGGAGTTGAAAAGAATATAATTCCTACATTCAACAAAACTGGAACATACATCAGGAATATCTCTTTAGTTTTAACCACCATCTGTATAAGGATTAAAAGTATAATTGACAAGTACATGTAAAATGCAGGATTATTAAATATAGTATCTAAAAAACATCCTTCAATTCCTAAAGCTAAAAGATTTAATGTATCAAATACAGGAGTTTGCCAATTTACATATGAAAGGTTTTCATATGGTGTTGTTGGAGAATATTTATGATCATTATAATATGAATTAAAATCATCATGCATTCTGTCATGGTCTCCATTTAAATAATATGGTCTTCCAATCCAATGGTCTCTTATGATATTCCATACCATCGGTGATGAACCAAACAGATACTCAAGACAATGTATAGGGTCTTTTAAAGAGTATTTTAAGGCCAGTCCAATATATGTTTCTTTATTATTTTCAAGGTGTTCTGTATTGGCTATTCGAAGTATAGGATCTGAACCCGTCAGTATATAATGGTCATTAATGTGATTTTCATCAAGCACATCTTTAATTAGGTTTTTATCTGCATCTTCCATATCAACATTCATATAATAGTCTGCCAACATATGAACAACTTTAGTCATCATAGCATCTTTTTCATTATCTACCACATCATAAGCAATGTTTAAAGATGAAATCAATAGTATAAATGTTACTGTTAATATTAAAAGCAAAGAACCCATCCTGACATTTCTTTTGAAGAAAAGATAAACAGAATAAATTACTACCGTAATTATGATAACATACATCCCATTTCCTCTCAACTGAGCTATAAATGCCATAATAAGAGAAATAAGTATAATGAACTTATAGTTGACATTACCTTTCTTGTTAATCATCACCATAGCAAGGAAACATAAAAACATTAAACAATAACTAAATAAAACATCTTTCCATAATGTTATAGAATATAAAGCATTTATTGGAATCATACAGATTATAAATGTAAAAATTACCTGCAATAAAAATGTTGTATTATCTTTAGAATTATCATCTCGATTGTACTTACAGATTACTGTCCACATTGTTGAGAAAACCAAAATCTGCAAAATCCCTATTAATAATGTACTTGGATATATCTTTAAACACAGCATTTCTATGAATGTATGGAAAAATGGATGCCAATTTGTAAAATGTCCAGAAGCAATCTGATGCAACTGATTAATTGAATCAACTGTTGCAATTCCCGGATTAAACACTCCAAGATAAATTGAAAAAATGAAAATTGGTATTAAAAATATTTTCAAATCATTATAATTGAGTGTTTTTATTTGAGAAATAAATTGACCAGATTCTAATTTCATAATTTAAGTATGTTTTATATAGAATATAATTCTTACCAATGGTATTTTCACAATATTTAATAAACATAACCTATTTTCATGTTAAAAAATGAAAAAGTAAAAGATACGTGGAGGATTAAATCTTTAAATATTGGTTGATTCATATAATATTAATAATGGAAAAGTCTAAACAAAGAATATATTTAATATTAATTTTTGCAACATTATTGGATATCATATTATTGTTTCATGTAGAATTTCATCCTGTTTCTTTAACATTCAGACAGGACGTTTTTACTTTTGATATAATATTATGTGTTATATTATGGATAGAATTTATCTACAGTTTCGTAAAATCAGACAATAAAAAACAGTATCTGATTGAAAATTCATTAAGTATTCCCGGAATGATACCAATTAATTTCGCATTTATTAGAATATTAAGATTAGTAAAACTCATCCAATTGATTAAACTGCTTGTTCTTGCAAGAGACAGTAAAAAAAATATTACTAACTTTTTAAAACATACCTATTTGGATAAAATAATTTTAGTGGCGATAATTTTCACTTTCATTTTGACTGTGTCAATTCGTATTGTTGATCCAGGTATTAATGACATAAATACTGCTTTTTGGTATATTATTGTTAGCATAACCAGTACTGGATATGGTGATGTTGTTCCATCTTCAATTTCAGGACGAATTGTTGGAATTTTTGCAATGATTGGTGGTATTTTGGTTTTTGCCACATTTACTGCTGTAATTTCATCATTATATATTTCAAAAATCAGTAAGGACAATCATGATGATTTAAATGTTAAAATTGAAGAGCTGACATCCGAAATTGAAAGATTGAACGAAAAAATTGATGATTTAAAAAAGAAATAATAAAAAACATGAATTAATATTTAATCCATGTATATATTAGTAAGTTTTATCTCTTAGTTCAGAAGTAAGTATGAAAATATTAAAAATATGCTTAAGAATATTGATGAAAAAAGTTTGAACTAAAGTATCTTAGTAGGAATTGAAAAATAAGGAATCTAAAAATTAGTGTTAACTAGTTCATTAATTGACTATCATCAAATTGGATAGTGCTAAAAAATTATATATTCAATGAATAAATCTATAAAAAAAAGAAATAATTAAAGTATTAAATACTTTAATTAATTTAAGTCATCTGCACCTGCTGCAAGACGGTCAATGTGAGAAACTACTTCAAATGCATCTTGACCAGCATATTGACCTCCAATAATTTTACCATTTGAGTCATAAAGTAAGTCATGATCTGCATCATAGTATAATGAATTTGATGAAGATCCTGAGGATGCTTTATTATTACTGTTGGTATTTTTATTATATTGTACTGTACTAGCAGTTGAATTGGAAGCAGTAGATGTTTGAGCGTTTGATTGACCATCTGCAATTGTTATGGTCTTTTTAGCTGTACATCCAGTATAGTTATTATCTCCAGCAAATTTTGCACTGATTTCATGTTTTCCTGCTGGTTCATCTTTTAATACTAAGAATCCTTTTCCATCATTACCAGTAATAACAGAATAAGTTTGGTTTTTTCCATCTTCAGAATATGTAATATTAATATGTTTATTTGCTATAGGTTTTCCTTGCGCGTCTTTTAAGACAAATGTTATTTGATCACCATTTTTTAATGTATCGTTGCTAACAATTTCAATAGCGGTATTAATTTTTCCAGTTTGAGTTGTCTTTCCATGATTCATCATAGTGTAGGCGGAAACTCCTACAGCTGCGATTATTATAATAGCTAAAATTGCAATAACAATATTTTTGTTCATAATATCACCTTGAGTTTTATGAAATAACTTTAATTTTGATTGAAATTTTTATTCTAAAATGAGAATATCCTATTTAAAATTTTAATAGAATACATCACACTTACTTATTAATTTATTTTAATAATATAAATAGTTTTTTGAATGTAAGTAATTACTTACATCTTATTTTTAAATATTACTTTAATTTTTCGATGCAATAAGATATTTGATAATTAATATTAAGTTTTATAAAAAAATAAGGATTATTAAATAATAAAAAATAAAAAAATGTTGTTATAGGAAATTAATTAAAGTGAATAATTAATTTCCGCTTCTTGGTTCTGGAAGGAATGGAATTAAAGCTTCAGCTAATTTAGTAATAGGCATTGTTTGTATCCAAACTTTACCTGGACCAGTTAATTTAGCAAAGAATAATCCTTCACCAAATAAAACGTTTTTAGCTCCTTTAACTCTTTCAATATCATAATCAACACTTTCTTCAAATGCTGCAATATGACCTGGATCTAATAATACAGTTTCACCAGGTTGTAATTCTTTTTCAATAGTTTCACCATCAACTTCTAAAAATAATGTACCTTCGCCAGTGAATTTTTGAAGAACAAAACCTTCTCCTCCAAATATTCCAGTTCCAAGTTTTTTATGAAAGACTACATCATAATTAACACTTTCTTCAGATGCTAAAAATGCATTTTTCTGACCTATTATTGAATTTGAACCATTTAAATGTATTGGTATAATTTTACCAGGGAAATGTGCTGAAAAACCTATTTTTTGATTATCTGATTCAGCAGTAAAGAAATTCAAAAACATAGTATCTCCAGAAAGAACTCTTCCAAGACCTTTTAAAACACCGCCTGGAGAAGATGTTTCCATAGTCATGTCTGAAGTCATAAATGCCATAGCACCAGTTTCATTTTTTAAGGTTTCACCTTTTTGGAGAGTACAAATCACAATAGGAAATGCACCGCCTTTAATTTCATATTCCATTTGATATCACCTAAAATATATATTCTATTTAATAATTTAAAAACAAGGTATATAAAATTTAGTATTTTTAAAAAGATTATTTTTTAAAAAAAAATGTGAAAAGAAAAAATATTATTATTTTTTCCTTTTAAATAAAATACAAGTTGAAATCAAAGCTAAAAGAATTAATACTATAGGATTTCCAGTTTCATGAAGTTTATTTGATTTATTACTTAATGAATCTTTTTTAGCATTATTGGTTTTATTAATATGGATATCACTATTTTTAGCATTTATTGTAAAGTTAGCTTTGTTGTTTGTTTTGTTTGAGTCTATTTCATTTGAAAATGCAATAACAGTATTTGTAATCAAACCAGCTGACAATACTTTTGTTGTTAATGTTAATGTTTGAGTTTCACCAACTTTTAAATCATCAATACTCCATACGCCAGTTTTTGGATTGAAGAATCCTTTAGTTGATGTGTATGAGATATATTTTAGTGATTTTGATAGTTTATCTGATACTTTAACACCTGTTGCATTTAAAGTTCCAAGATTTGTAACTGATATTGTCCAGACAATCTTATCACCAACTTTAACAGTCTTAACATTACTAGTTTTTGTAATTTTTATATCAACGAAGTCAATTGCCTTAACAGTTTTATTTGCAATATTATTTGACAAATCTGTATCATTATCAGAGGTTGTAACATTAACAATATTAGTAAATGTGCCTATTTTGGTAAGTTTAACTTTTAATATTAATGTTTCAAAAGTACCTCCATCAATATTTGAAATAAACCACATATTATTATCAAATGTTCCTTTTGATGTTTTATAAGAAACTAATTTAAAGCTATCTGGCATTATTTCATGTACAACTACATTGTGAGCATCACTACCTAATGAGTTTACTGTTATTGTAAAAGTAGCTGTGTCTCCTACAAAGTATGAATCTTTATCACTGGATTTTGAAATTGATAAATCCACACGTGGTAAGATTTCAAAGCTTGTAAGATTTTGTATACCTTTATATAATCTATCATCCGGATGTGATGCATATACATTATATTTACCAGGTTTTAAATTACCTGATAATGTAAATGTAATATTACCATAAAGACCTGTACGACCAGTTAACTTTTGAACCACATCACCTTGAATTGGAGCTCCAAGTAAGTTATTAGCTTCACTTTCACGGGTTATAATTAAATCTATTACTTGCAAGTCTTCACGTGAATCCTGATAAATCAACTGACCATCATTACTTTTTTCTGCAGATTCAACTGGATTAACTTTATCTGGACCAGAGTTTCTCTTACCTCCTGCAGTTGATGAATGTTCATAAGTAACATTTAAAAAGAATATGTTTTTATAACTACCATCATTATATATTGCATTTATAATATTGTCTCCACCAATATGAGTAATATTTACAATAATTTTATTGTTTTTTGTGAAATTTGAGACTTTAGGAGTTACTATAATAAATAAATTGTAACTGTATGCCTGATTGAAATGGAAATTACAGTCTTCTACAGTAAGATTACTTCCACGGTTATAAATCGCTGAACCATTTCTTGCAGTGTTAAAGTCAAATTCACAGTATGCAATATCATTAAAATTACCTTGTGTAAATATTGCTCCCCCTAATCCATTATCTAACTTTTCATCATGAGGATGAGCATTATTTGAAATGAATTTTGAATATAAAATACTAATATAATCACCATGAGAGTGTATAGCACCACCATGAACTGTAGCATTATTGTCTTCAAAAATACAGTTATCAACAAGTGAATAATTTCCAATACTATATATTCCTGCACCACCTAAAGAAGCAGTGTTTGATTTAAATATTGAATTTAATATAGATGCTAAAGATCCACGGATAAATACAGTTCCACGTCCAGCATCATGATTGTAAAACTCACATAAATTAATAGTTGAATTAACACCCATTATATAAATTGCAGATCCGTTTCCACTATGTACAAAATTATCATCAAAATAATTATTAAATAATGTTGCATTATCTCCATAAATGTATATTGCTCCACCTTTACTTTCAAATGATTCATTATCTTTATGGATAGCAGAATTGTATAAAAATCTATTATTCTCGATTTTTGAATTATTTCCATGAATATATATTGCACCACCAAATGCATTCCAGACCTGTATTTGTGGTAAATAATCAAAATCAATTACTATTCTAGAATCAAGACTGCGTGTTGCATTATTATCATCAAAAGTACAGTTTAAAACAGCGAGATTTGTTCCCTCTAAAAATACTGCTCCACCTTGAACAGCACAGTTATTTTTAAAAGAACAGTTATAGATTTTCACATAATCTCCTTTTGCTTGAATAGCACCACCAATTGGCGCTGAATTACCTTCAAAATAACAATATCTTATAGTAACATTTGCATTATTCATATCAAAACCATTTTCTGTACTTATTGCACCACCATAAAATTTGGTTGCTGTATTATTGATAAAAACACAATACTCAACAATACAATTGTTGTGAGGAGTGATTGCTCCCCCCTGTGCATTAGTATTATTTACAAATTCACAGTTTCTAATTGCTGATGAACCTTTATATGTTCCAGAAACACAGATTGCTCCACCATGATTAGCAAAATAAGTTTGATTTACATCCTTAAATGATGCACCACAAAGATTATTATAAAATTTACATTGATCAACAATTAACAATTTATCAGTAAATCCTGGAGTTATTTGTAAACTGACCATTCCATTATCAACATAATTATTGTTAAATGTAGAATTAAATAAAATTCCATAACCAGATAGGCGAACAACTCCCTGAGCAATACTACTTGAAGCAACTAGGGGGTCGGCATTTGGAGAAAATGCATGATAAATTTTATTGTTTTCAAATAAACAGTTTGATAGATTACAAAATGAATTTCTATCCTGTACAAAAAAACCTACTCCGCCAGGTCCTTGTTTCGGATTTGTACAATTAATAATATTATTGACAAATTTATAATTATCAATTTGAATCTGAGATTTATAAAAAATTAATATTCCTGCACCATCTATATCATGAGCATCACTAAAAGTAGGTGTTGATTTAAAATGGTTTTCAGTTATTAATGTATCTTTTATACTGATGTTACCACCTAAATAATAAATGTTGCCTCCATATATTCTCTGAAATGCCAAACAAGTATTATTTCTAGATTCCAATCCATAAATTTCTAATGTACCATAATTATACTGATATAATAGTCCTCCACATAGATAATATGAGGTTAATACAGTATTATTGTATGATTTGATATTAGATAATTTTACATTCGAATATGAATTAAAACAAAATAGACCTCCATATATATAATTAGTGGACTGAATAAAATTATCATTTGCCTGAATATTGTCAAAAGTTACATTAGAATAACCTGCAACATTAACTCCATAACCAAGAATTGTAGAAATGGTTGACACATTTAATTTATTAAAAATACAATTATTCAATGTTAAATTTCCACCTGCATGATATACACAGGCACCATTTGCTTTAAAACTAATATTTTGAAAAATAATATTTTTTAAAACAACATTGCATCCTTTAGAAATTTCAAAAACTCTTGAATTATTCACATCTTTGAAAATAGATTTATCATTACTTCCCAATCCAGCACCATCAATTGTTAAAGATTTATTAACTTTTATTGATGTTCCATTACTGGTGTATGATTTACCATCAAGATGAATAGTTTCTTTAGGATTTGCTGAGTCTATTTTGTCCTGAATTTCTTTAAATGACCCATCATCTGCACATAAATCATCTACATCATGAGCAAATGCAAAATTAAGAGCCATAATGAATGTTAAAAATATGATTAATAGAAAAACTTGTCTTTTTATATTTTCACCCCCTGATCCAATGAATAACAAAAAGCAGCTATAACAAAAATTATAACATAAATAATAAATTGGGAATATGAATTATAAATATTTTATTAAAAAAAATCACTGAAGTCAAGCTAAGATTTTTCTCTAATTTTTTGTAAGATTTTTATATTTTTTTTTGGCTTATTGATTGGTTTATTTATACCACAAAAAAAGAATATGCTCAGAAAAACAATGTATGAAGTGTATTTAGTGTAATAAAAAGAAGATTTAAAAAAATCAATGAAACTAAAGCACGAATTAAGAAACAAACATAAAAACACTAGTTTACCATGTAGTCAAAATACATCAAAATTTAAAAAAGGATTTCAACATATTCCATGGAAAGATAAGTTTATAAATAATTATGACAAATAATAGTTTAGCAAAAGAAACTTTCACACCATTTACCTATTAAGGAGATAAAAGTGTAATAAAGTCTTTGCTAACTTTTTCGTCAGTATATGATGAAAAACTGTTCAATACTTAAGTTGCCGTTAAATAGTAGGTGAAATTTATGTTTTAAACTATAAATTTATTTAATGGCAACATTTTGCTTAAAACTTTTTTTAAACTAAACTAACTACAAAATATGATTACTTTTTTATACTAATATACTCTAATAAGAATAATAGAAATAACTCTGGCTCCATTTTAATAAGTATTGAACGGGGACAAAATGATAAGCATAATGCAAATATATCTCCCTGTTACAATTTCAGGGAGGAAGTTTTGATGGATAGTCATCATGAATTTTTAATTCATATAACTATCATAGTAATCATTGAATTATCCTTCAAAATATTTGTTGGATAAAACTGACGAATATTGGGGAGTGAATTGTGGAAAATTGTTTTAGTGGATATCACCTCATCCATAGGAGCTAGGACTTTTTCTTATTTTCATTATAATGATCTCCCCAATATTTAATGTAAATAATTTGATATCCACAATAATTAAAAAAATAAAAATCATGTATCTGGTTTTTAAATTCTTCTGTGAATATACCAAAATATGATTCAATTAACTGTTATGATAATTGAGAAAAGCAAATATTTTTTAAAAGTATCTATTAGTTTAAATAGTAATTAAGCATAATATATATTTGACAAAAGCAAAATTTTAAAACTTTTTTTAAAATAAAACAGTTTAAAAATTTAGCACTACTTGTCAAAAGACATTAAACAAAAAAACACATTCATTAAAGTGTGTGGTGAAATCTGAACTATTAACTTTAAAAAGTTGTTAGTTCGAGGTATGATATTATGAGCGAAAATAAAAATGGAATTTCAGATTATATAACTTATCCTTTAGAATTTGATAAATATACTAAATTTAAACCATTATTTGTAATAATACTGACTGTAATTTTCTTTTTAATATTTACCGCTATAATCTTTGTAATTGGCGGAATATTATTTGGAGAACCATTTATTTATTCATTGACTGGCAATTATGAAAGTTTGAATACAATAAATTTAGGATCATTATTTTCATTTGTTATTATTGCTTTAATACTCCCATCATTATTTATTGCAAATAAAATTGTCGGATACAGGCCATTTTCATCTTATGCATCTTCCCGTGAAGGATGGAACTGGAAACTTTACTTTAAATGTATGTTACTTTCATTAGGAATATATGTGATTTTTACTATTATATCAACTTTAGTTAATCCTAATATAAAATTTAACAATCAATTTACTGTATTGACCTTTATTGCATTTTTAATTATTATTCCACTACAATGTATAGCAGAAGAATTTGCTTTTAGAGGAGTGTTAATGCAAGCATTAGGTAGCTGGATTAAAATACCTGTTGGTGCTATAATAATTCAAGCTATTATATTCGGATTATGTCACTCATATTCACTTACTGGTGTTGTTACTATTATAATTAGTGGTTTATTATTAGGTTTTATTGCTTGGAAATCCAATGGTTTAGAAACATCTTCAGCAATTCATTCTGTAAATAATTTATTCTCAATTATGACTGCAGGTTTTGGATTGAGCCAACTTTCATCCAATGTTTCTTTAGTTGATTCCTTTTCAGATATTGCATTATCATTAGTTTGTGTTGGATTAATATATTACATTGGTAATAGATACAACTGGTTTAGTGAATCATCTTAAATGCTTTTTTTAAAAAAGCATTTCTTTATTTTTTTATGTATATATTACAACAATTAAATAAGACTATTTTTCATATACTTTATTTAAAAATTCCATATTCGATGAATTAAATTAAAAAGATTTAATCTCTATTTAATTTAAACACCCTCATGTTAAAGGAAAAATATAATTAAAATCTATTATAAAATAATTAATTGAGGAGTTAAATTATGAGTAAAGTTAATCTATCAAAATCCAGCTATTGTAAATGTGTGCAGTGTGAAAAAATTCTCTGGTTAAACCAATATAAAAAGGATATTGCAATAGCTGAAGATAAAGAATCTGTTTTTGAAACTGGTAAAAAAGTAGGTGAGTATGCAAAAAGATTATTTGGAAATTATGTGGATATTCCATTAGATAAAACACTTAATGAAAGAATTAAAAAAACAGATGAATTACTCAATGATAAAGCAAATGTTATTACAGAAGCATCATTTATTTATGAAAACAATTTCTGCAGTGTTGATATTTTAAAAAATGATAATGATGGTGTGGAAATTTATGAAGTAAAAAGTTCTACTAAAATCAAAGATATATATCTTGATGATGCTTCCTATCAGTACTTTGTATTATCTAATTTAGGTTTAAATGTAAAAAAAGTAGCTATTGTTTATATTAACAATGAATACATAAGAGGTAAACAATTAGATATTAATCAGTTATTTAATATTGAAGATATAACTGATATTGCACTGGAAAAACAGAGTGAAATAAAAGCAAATATTGAAATGATAAATAATTATATGGCTGAACATGGAAAAGATAATGAGCCAATTAAAGATATTGGAAAATTTTGTTTTGATCCATATTCCTGTGCTTTCTGGCAGTACTGTACAAAAGATTTGCCAACACCAAATGTTTTTGATATTAGTGGAATGCAAAAGAGAAGCAAATTCAAACAGTATTATGGAGGAAACATATCTTTTGAAGACCTGCAACATACAAATATTAACAAAAAATACCTGGAACAAATTGATTTTGAATTAAATAATAGGGAAGCTAAAATAAATAAAAAAGCTATTAATGATATTTTAAATTCTCTTAAATATCCGCTCTATTTTATTGACTATGAATCATGTCAGTATGCAATACCTGAAATTGAAGGAACAAAAGCTTACCAGCAAATACCATTTCAGTATTCCTTGCATATAATTCAAAAACCAGGAGCTTCTCTTGAACATACTGAATTTTTAGCAGATATAAATGATGAAAATTTAATTAGGACTTTTGCTGAAAGTATGATTAAAGATATGCCTGAAGATGGAAGTGTAATTGTTTATAATAAAACATTTGAATCTAGCCGAAACCGAGAAATTGGTGAAATGTTTCCTGATTTAAAAAGTGAAATGGAAAGATTCAATAATAATATGGTAGATTTAATGGTACCATTTAGAAACAGAGATTATTATACAAAAGAAATGAAAGGGTCATATTCTATAAAATATGTTTTACCTGCACTCTATCCTGATAATCCAGAACTTGATTACAGTGAATTATCAATGATACATAAAGGTGATGAAGCATCAAATGCATTTTTAAGTCTAAAAAATAAAACACCGCAAGAACAGGAAGAAATAAGAAAAGGACTGCTTGAATATTGTAAACTTGATACATATGCTATGGTAAAAATTTGGGAAAAATTTATAGAAGCAGTAAAATAATTCAATAATTACCAATCTTTAAAATATGCAGTTAGTTAAAAGGAACCAAAAGTTGCATAATCCTAATTCGCCATTGTTGATAGGTGAGGTTAAAGAGGGCGAAACTGTTAAGGAAGTTTCCGAACCAAGTTATATTGATGCTCAAACTAGATTGATGTAGCTATTAGGTTAGGCCTTTGATATTTAAAGTTAATCAGAATGCAATGAAAATCAATTTTACAGAATTGCGGTATTCTCGCAGTATTATGATAAAAATCCAATCCAAAAATTTAATCGTTGGGAAATCAAATATAAACTCATGTTCATGTTTAAAAGAGCATGTAAAAATATTTTTTAAAATTAATTTTTTGGAGGATTAATAAATATGAATGAAAAGGCTAAAGATAATTCTTGGTTTCCCTTAATAGTTGTGGCTTGTGCTTCCTTTATTATAGTGTTGGACTCTTTCTTCATGAATGTTAGCATTTCTCGAATTGTTGTTGATTTGAATGCTGATGTT
>CADAAJ010000037.1 GCA_902785855.1 uncultured Methanobrevibacter sp.
TGCAGAAGATGACCTTAAAAAAGCATATGAAATTGGTCAAAAATTTTAATTAATTTAAAAACATAATTATATATTATGTCTAACTCAGTTTTTGTACCGGGCCACATTACTGGCTTTTTTACAATAGAAGATCATGAAGTATCCCTTAAAAAAGGCTCATGTGGTGCCGGTTTTTTACTTTCAAAAGGTGTTAAAACCACTATTTCTCAATCAAATAATTTAAAAATTGATATTAATCAGGGAAATTCAAAAATAATCGATGAAGTATTATCAATAATGGATATTGATACTAATTTTAAAATAACCCAGGATATTCAGCTTCCAATTGCAGCAGGTTTTGGAACCTCCGCTGCCTCTGCATTAAGTTTAACTCTAGCTTTAAATGATTTTTTAAACTTAGGTTATTCCAGGGATTTATGTGGCCAGATTGCTCATATGGCTGAAATTAATCTTGGAGGTGGATTAGGTGATGTAATTGCACAAACCGGAAAAGGATTAGTTTTAAGAACTGCATCAGGTGCACCTGGAATTGGTGAGATAAAATCATTTTGTGAAGAGGTAAAACATCAAGTGTTATTAATGATATCACACAAAGAGAAAATATTTCAACTGTAGGTTTAAAATATCTGGAATACTTTGAGGAAAAATCAAGTTTAAAAAACTTTCTTGATTTTTCAAATAAATTTGCACATGAAACACAGTTAATGACCAGGGATGTTAGAAATGCTATTGAAAATATTAAAGACCATGAAAATATTTTAGGAAGTTCAATGGCAATGCTTGGAAATACTGTTTTTATTTTTTCATATGATAAAGCAACATTAAAAAACCTAAATATTGATGACTTACATATAGATGAACTTAACAATATAGGTATAGTTTATGATTAAATTAAGTTATGATATTAAAAATTATAGAAAAGATATTCTGGATTTAATAAAACCCGGTGATAGTGTAATTGAACTAGGATGTCATGTAGGGGGAACAACAAAAATACTACCTGAAGGGTGTAATATTGTTGCTGTTGATAACTCACCGGAAGCATCAGATAAAATGGATAAAATTGATAATGTCAAATTTATTAATGGTGATGTAAGACTTCATGAAACACTTGCCTTAGTTTTTGGGATAACTCAAAAATGTGATATTTTAGCTATTGATTTAGGTGGAGGATATCATCCAGATACTGTTTTTAAAGTTTTCTATATTTGGTCTTCAACATTTAAACCAAAACACACCATCATCAGAAATAGAGGTCTTCTTGAATTTGTAAATTCATCCAAGTGTAGTGGAGAAAATTATACAAGTTATGACGGATTTCTTGATTCATATAATGACTCAGGAATTCCTCCTCAAATAAAAGAGTTTGATTTATGGACACCCAGTTTAAAAAAATAGATTAATATATATACTATAAAGTTCAAGTATATATTACAATTTATAACAATTATTATAATTGTTATTTATTGGGGGAATGTGAAAATGAACTTAAAAAAAATTTCTCTAATATTTTTAATATTCGCGACGCTGATTGTAGCAATAAGTGCTGTTTCAGCAGCAGACGTAGAAGGAGATGTAATTTCATCTTCAAAAAGTAATATAGACCTATCAAAAGTTGACTCTAAAACTCTAGATCAAAGTTCACAACCTGGAAGTTCAAATGTAATCAATACAAAAGTTGAAGCTCCACAGGTTGCATGTAAATATAAAAAATCAAACTATTTTAAAGTAAAAGTTGAAGAAAGATATGGTGATGACATTCCGGTTTCAAATGCAAAACTTAAAATAACAGTCACTAAAAACTCATTTTCAAAAACATTTGATGCCGTTACAAATTATAATGGTGTAGCAAAAATAAACACAAAATCACTAAAAAAAGGAACCTATAATGTTTTAATTGAATCAGGTGATGAGGCATATAATATAAATGGTGTTTCTAAAATATTTATTGGAAAACAATATAAAACAACACTTAAACCAAAAGTAAATAAAGTTTTAAAAGGTAAAGATGTTGTTGGTCTTAAAATTAGAAATGATTTTGACGAACAGGAAGTTAAAGTAATTTTTAAAAAGACTCCAAAACACACAAAAATCCTTAAAGCCAAATTTTACATAAAAAATAAAAATACTGGTAAAATATTATCTACAGTAGATAAATGTGAATTTGACGATGATGGATACTGGGAACTTCCAGATGCAGAATATTCCACTAAATATTCACTCTATCGTGTAAAATTATGGTATATCAGTCATTAGTGAGAGTTTAAATCTCACTATTTTTTTATTTTTAAAAAACTTTTTTTAATAGATTAATTATTTTCTTTTTTATATGGAATTTTTAAAAGAAAAATATAATTTTTAAATTGACCTATTTTTATTTAACTGATTTTTGAAAAATAGGGATAAAAATTAAAATTAATGGTAACCTTTTTATAACATTTATATATACATATAAAATAATTATTTTATAATATTTTAACTAATTTTGAATAAATCTCAAAAAATTACTTTAAGACAATCAAATTGTGCAATTAATATTTATATATTTTGTTGAAGAAAAATAATAATATAATTTTAGAGGTTAAAAAATGATTGGTAAAAAGATTCGTTTAGAAAGAATCATCAATAGAAATACTGGAAGAACTGTTATAGCACCAATGGATCATGGTGTATCAAGCGGTCCTATTCCTGGAATTATTGATATGGATAAAACTGTTGAAAGCATATCCCAAGGTGGAGCAGATGCAATTTTAATGCATAAAGGAATTGTACAACAAGGTCACAGAGGATATGGTAAAGATATAGGTCTTATTGTCCATTTATCTGCCAGTACTTCACTTGCACCAGATCCAAATGATAAAGTAACTGTAACATCAGTTGAAAAAGCAATTCAACTTGGTGCAGATGCTGTTTCAATACATGTAAATCTTGGAAGTGAAACTGAAAGTCAGATGATTCAGGAATTAGGTGAAATTGCAGAAACCTGTGATTACTGGGGAATGCCTTTACTTGCAATGATGTATCCTAGAGGTCAGAAGGTTGACAATGAACATGATGTTGAATTTGTAAAACATGCAGCACGTGTCGGTTCAGAACTTGGTGTTGATATTGTAAAAACCAATTATACAGGAGATCCAGATTCATTTAGAGAAGTTGTTGAAGGAGCAATTGTTCCTGTTGTAATAGCAGGTGGTCCAAAAGTTGAAACTGATGAAGAATTACTTTGCATGGTTAAAGATTCTCTTGAAGTTGGCGGTGCTGGTGTAGCATTTGGACGTAATTTGTTCCAGGCTGAAAATCCGGGTAAAATTACAAAAGCAATTTCTGAAGTTGTTCACAATGATTTGGAAGTTGAAGAAGCTTTGAAATTTTTAAAATAAGGTGATTTAATGCAAAATAAATTCGCTTGGATTACTACTCCTGATGTGGAATGGGAAGATAAAAAAGAAATGATTACCACAGCACTTGAATCCGGTATTGACCATGTATTGGATTTGATTGATGTTGAAAATATCAAAAAACTGGGAAATGTTAAAGTAATTTCCAACATGGAAGATGCTGATATTTATTTGGTAGGTATCAATGGTGAAGGAGACGGATTTGTAGATTTAAATGATGATTTTACAGATTCTGTAGACATTGCAAATGCAAAAAAAGCAAAAAGCGAAGGAAAAACAGTTTGTGCATATATAAAAATCACAGATAAAGCTCATGAACAACTTGCTGTTAAACTGGGAAGTATTGTTGATTATATTATTCTGGTTGGAACTGACTGGACAATAATTCCTCTTGAAAATATTATTGCAGATTTGCAAAAAACAGATGTTGAAATAATGGCTGCTGTTCGTGATTTGGATGGTGCAAAAGTTGCACTTGAAACATTGGAACATGGAACTGATGGAATAATATTTGAAGCAAATGACTTTAACAATATTAAAAAAATAGCTCAGGAAGTTGTTGAAGCATCACAAACAAATTATGAACTTAAAATAGCAACTGTAACTAATGTAAAACCATTAGGATCAGGTGACAGAGTATGTGTAGATACAACTGATATGATGAAACCTGGTGAAGGAATGTTAATAGGTTCATATTCTAAATCCATGTTTTTAGTTCACTCAGAAAGTTTGGAAAGTGAATATGTTGCTTCCCGCCCATTCAGAGTTAATGCAGGACCTGTACAGGCATATGTTATGGTTCCGGGTAATAAAACAAGATATTTATCTGAACTTGTTGCAGGAGATGAAGTATTAATAGTAAACAGTGATGGAAATACAAGAACAGCTTATGTTGGAAGAAGTAAAATTGAACGCAGACCATTAATATTAATTGAAGCTGAATATAAAGGTCAAACTATAAGAACTTTACTTCAAAATGCTGAAACAATAAGAATTGTTGATGAAAACAATAATCCTCTATCAGTTGCTGATGTTAAACCGGGTGATAAAGTTAAAGTATTTATTGATACAAGTGCACGTCACTTTGGAATTGCTATTGATGAGACAATCATTGAACAGTAGGTGATTTAATGTCACAGCTTAGAGCATTTCTTGCAGTTGATTTGGATGATGATTTAAAACCAAAAATTTACAGGATTATTAAACAGTTCAAAGAGATTGATACAAAAATTAATTATGTTGAACTGGATAATCTTCATTTAACCTTAAAATTTTTTGGTGATATTGATGTTGAAGGATTGGACGTCCTTGAAAAATCAATTCAAAAAGTAATAACTGATTTTGATTCATTTAATATTTCTCTTAAAGGTTGCGGTGCTTTTCCAAACAAAAATCATATAAAAGTTATATGGATTGGAATAGATGAAGATAAACTTTTAAAGGATTTGCATGATAAACTTGATAAGGAATTTAACACTTTAGGTTTTGATTTGGATAAAAAATTCTCAACACATTTAACCATTGGCCGTATGAAATCTGCTAGAAACAAAGATAAAGTTAAATCATTAATTAACGAGTTTAGTGAAGTTTCTATTGGTGAAATGACCGTTAATAAAATTTCACTTAAAAAATCTACATTAACACCATCCGGACCAATTTATGAAGATATAAAAATTTTTGAATTGTGATTTCATGAATTATGACTCTATTTTAAAGGATATTAAACCAACAGTTGATGAAAAACAACATATTGATAGTGTTTCCTCTAAAATAATTAAATTTTTACAAAAAACATCCAGTGAATTAAATATTGATGCTGAAATTAATCTTGTCGGGTCTGTTGCTAAAAATACAGCACTCAGGGGAAAATCAGACATTGATATTTTCATTGCTTTTCCACTAAACACTGATAAAAAAGATCTTAAGGAAAATGGTCTTAAATTAGGTCATTTGTGCTGTGAAGAGTTTAAAAGTACTCCTGAACATCATTTTGCATCTCACCCTTATGTTACAACTGAAATTGAAGGTTGTGATGTTGATATTGTTCCGTGTTATTCAATTGATGATGGAAGTCAGCTTAAATCAGCAGTTGACAGAACAATTTTACACACCAGATATGTAAAGGAGAATATAAATCCTCAAATGGAAGATGAAATACTTCTTTTAAAACGTTTCATGGCAATGACTGGAACATATGGTTCTGAATTTAAAGTAGGTGGATTTGCAGGTTATTTATGTGAACTTTTAATCATAAATTACGGTACTTTTGAGGATACTTTAAAATCAGCAATCAACTGGAAATATGGTGAAGTAATTGATTTAAAAGATTATGGAACTTCAAATTTATTTAAAGATCCTTTAATTGTAATAGATCCAACTGATAAAAACCGTAATGTGGGTGCTGCTTTAAGATTGGATAGAATGGCTGAA
The DNA here is from genome assembly GCA_902785855.1 of uncultured Methanobrevibacter sp. Taxonomy (GTDB): domain Archaea; phylum Methanobacteriota; class Methanobacteria; order Methanobacteriales; family Methanobacteriaceae; genus Methanocatella. Next base: position 5,829 of record CADAAJ010000037.1, read on the forward strand.
TTTATACAGTCAGCAAGAAATTATTTATTTTGTGATAATAAAAAGGATTATTTTTATCCGGCTTTAAATAAATTAAATAAAAACGATATTTTAAAGGAATTTGATTTAAGAAACAGTGAATTAATAGCAATACGTTTTACAATTCCGGATATTCCACTTGATACTCTCCACCCACAGCTTAGAAAAACATCACAGGCACTTGAGAGAAAACTAAACAAAGAAGAATTCAATGTTTTTAAAGCGGATTATTGGAGTGATGAGATAAATACATGTGTTATTTTAATTGAACTTTCTTCATCACACCTGAATAATGTTAAAATCAATAAAGGTCCAAGAGTATTTATCAATCAGGCATGTGAGAATTTTGCAAAAAAATATGGTCGTGAAAACTGCTATATTAAAGATGATTATTTGGTGCACACTCAAAAAAGAGAATATACCAATGCATTTGATTTAATTAAATATGTTCTAACAGAAGAACACATTAATCTTATTAAAGTTGGGAAAAATCTTAAAAAGAATCTTATTAATACTCATGAATTTATTGACATTGAAGAAATTAATCCTGAATTTCTTGAAGATTTCCTATATCCAGGAAGACACATTGTAAGATAATTTTCAATAGAAACTTTTATTATGTTCAATTTTTATATAATTATTCATGTCAGAGATTAAAAAACTCACTGTTGATGTTGATGTGGATGAATATTATAAAAACTATGTTGATTTTGAAAGAATATCAAAACTATGCATAGAAGAGCAGGAAATGCTTGAATATAATTGGAGTTATCCACCATTTGACTTTGACACTGATGAAATTTGGCATTCATATAATAAACTTAAAATTATTGCTTTTAAAATTGATTTTTCAGATGAAGAATTAAATCATACATTTTCTGATGAAGAACTGCAATATGTTTTAAAACGTTTTGAACGTATGAAAATCAAATTAATGAATGAAATTTACATTCTTGAAAATGAAGACTCTCTGGGATTATTTCTTGGAAAATGCAATTTATGTATGAAATGTACTAGAGACTTTAATCTTGCCTGTAAAATGCCTTTTAAAATGAGATATTCAATTGAAGCATTAGGTGGAGATGTAGATAAGACTGTTGAAGATTTATTTGAATGTAAAATTCTTTATGCTCAAAATGGTAAACTGCCTGAGTATCTGATGTTTGTTGGCGGTTTGCTGTATGATAAAAAATAGGTGAAATAATGATAGTAAGTATTATTGGAGGAACAGGTCCTCAAGGACTTGGAATTGCAGAAAGATTAGCAATTGAAGGTGTAGAAGTAATTGTTGGATCAAGAAAAGAAGATAAAGCATTAAGTGTTGTTGAACAGGCTAAAAAAGATTTGTCAGATTATGATTTATCAAAAATGACTGGTATGGCAAATGAAGATGCTGCTAAAAATGGGGATGTTTTAATAATTACAGTTCCACTATCTGCTCAAAAACCTACACTTGAAGGAATTAAAGAATTTTGTAAAGATAAAATTGTAATGGATGCAACAGTACCATTGGAAACTGCAATTGGTGGAAAACCATTCAGATTCATTGATTTAATGGAAGGTTCTGCTGCTGAGAGAACTGCTTCTATTTTAGAAGGAACCAATGCAAAAGTAATCTGTGCATTCTGTAATATTTCAAACTCACATCTTGCCAATATTCCTGAAGAAATTGACTGTGACTGTTTAATTGCTGGTGATGATGCGGAAGCTAAAAAAACTGCTGCTGAAATTATTGATAAAATACCTGGAATTAAAACAATTGACTGTGGAATACTTGAAAAAGCAAGAGTTATTGAAAAAATTACACCACTTTTAATTGGATTAAATATTAAATACAAATCCCATTATGGTGGTTTAAGAATTACTGGTATTCCTGCATTGGATAAAAAATAACTTAGTAATTGATTTCATTTGAGGTGTTAATATAAATTACCTTAAATGATTTATAAACTTTTTTTATAAAGATAAAATTAACTATCCGGTTTTTTATTTTTCATTCATTGACAGAATTTTTTTTAAATTTTTTATTTTTCTTTGTTTGTTAAAATTTATTCGGATGAGTATATTTTTTCTAAACTTAAATTTCAATATTTTTCCGTTTGATTTATTAAAAATTAATCCTAAATAAAGTGTATATATGTTGAAAACAAATATATATGCATTAAACCAAAAAATAAATTCCTTAAATTACTTATTTTGAAAGATAAGCAATATATATTTAACTAGTTGAATCAAGAAAACATTTGACAATCCTATATTTTATTAAATAATTTTAAATATTTCATAATTCAATATATTAATATATATTAGGGGGTTGATTATGAAATTAAAGCATTTATTTGTAGTTAGTTTAATATTAATTATATTAACAATAGGTGCTGCAAGTGCATCTCAAGATATTGATTCGTCTCAAGGTGTGGGTGATATTAGTGACAAAACCGTTTTTGACACTAAAGACAATCCTGAAACTCTTCAAAGTGATGAATCTCAAATGAAAGATAATCTTAATGAAAGATTGGTTGATGAAAATACTTTAAATGCACCATATCATATTAATGGAGGTACATTTGATCAAATTCAAGAAATAATTGATACATGTGATGATGGAAGCATAATTGAACTTGAAGGAGTATTTAACAGTACTGGAACTCCGATTAAAATTAATAAAAATTTGGAAATCAAAGGAACTCCAGGGACTGTTTTGGATGCAAAAGGATTTAATTCTATCCTTTCTTTTGTAGATAATAAAAATTGCCTAATAAGTGGAATAACTTTTATCAATGCAAATCCTATTGAATACGATATAATGAACTATGTTATTTTTGAGAATTATGGAAATTATGGTAATTATTCCATTTTTAACTGTACATTTAGAAATAATAATAGGGTAGAAATTATTTTTTTACAAAATGAAAACACTAACTGTAAGATTGTAAATTGTAATTTTTTAGATAATACTGGTAACATTCAGATCAATGGAAATATAAGTAATTGTAATTTTGAAAGATGTTCGAATGGGATGGTTCGTGCTTCATATATATTGGATTCAAATTTTATAAAAAACAGTAATTTTATTATTTTTCATCCCAATGCTGTAATTAATAGTAAGTTTAGTAAAAATACAATAAACGAATATAGTTATCATTTAATTAATACTGCACAATCCGTACTTGATTGTAATTTTATTGATAATTCGGGTATTGGATTTGGATTAATTTATGATATTAATTTAGTTAAAAATTGTAATTTTGAAAATAATGTCGTGGACATGTACGAGGATTATGCCAGTATGGGAGGTGCAATTTATAATGTAGTTTCAGTTGATAGCTGTAATTTTACCAAATGTCGTGCTTGTTATGGTGGTGCTATTAATCTTGTTGATTCTGTTACCAATTGTATTTTTAAAGAAAACGTTGGCAATTATGGTGCCGGTGCTATTTATGATGCCCATCACATCAGTAAATCTTCCTTTATAAATAACAAGGCATTGAAGTATTCTTCTGGTGCTGTATTGATGGCCTCTACAGATTCTTTCTCAATTGTTGGTTGTGATTTCATTGGTAACAACGCTAAAAAAAGTGGTGGAGCTATAAGTGCTCTTTCTAATGGTCAAATCGATGGTTGTACTTTCACTAATAATAAAGCAGGAGCATCAGGTTCTGCAATTGAAATATCTACTGAAAGTAATTCTGTTAAAATAGATTTATCAAATACAATATTTTCAAACAATATAGCTGACGGTAAGTTTTACACTTATGGATATGATTTTAAAAATTACGGAAATGGAGCAATATTTGTTCTTGGAAATAATAAACACAAATTAACATTTACAAATTGTCGAGGTATTGAAAAAAATACAGATAAATTTAAAATTAACATTAATGTAAAAGTTCCTAAATCCGTCAAATATAAAACCTATTTGGTCATTACTGTTAAAGATCAATTTTCAGTTGCTGTTCCGGGAGAAAAGATATCAGTTAATTTTGATGGAAATAAATATAAAAAAGTTACAGATAAAAATGGACAAATTAAAATACTGATTAATTCTCCTTTAAAATCATATTCTGTAAAAATTAGCCATAATGGCAATGATGATGTTGCAAAATTTTCAAAAACCGTTAAAGTGAAAGTTAAAAAAGCAGAACCGAAATTTTCAACAAATACACAGTCCTTCAAATCAAAAGTTAAAACAAAAAAATTAACAGTAACCTTAGAAGATATAAGTCCTGTTAAAAATGCGAAAATTTCTTTAAAAATTAATGGAAAAACATACACTGCTAAAACATCTTCTAAAGGTAAGGCTACATTTAAAATTACAAAACTTTCTAAAAAAGGAACTTATAAAGCAAAATTAAAATTTGATGGTGACAAATATTACAATAAATGTAGTAAAACTTTAAAAATTACTGTTAATTAAGGATTAAATTCATTTAATCCATTTTTTTCTTTTTTTGTGTGAAAAGAAGTTAATATTTTTTTAATTATATTTGACAGTCTATAGATTAATGCATTGTAAAATTATAAGTATTAATAAATCAAATTATATTCATGAACAAAATATTTTCTGATAAAAAAATTAATTTAGGCAGACAGGTTGATTTGGATTTAGCAAAAGCAATTTCAATCATATTCATGGTTTTTGTACACTGTCTTATAACTGCAAAGTTTTTTAATTATTCATTTGATCCAATTTATTCCCGTGCAATTGATGATTTATTAGGTGGGCCAATGTGTGCTCCATTATTTATGTTTTGTATGGGTGTTGGTCTTGTTTATTCGAGAAATACTAAAAGTAGCATAATGATAAAAAGAGGAATAACTCTTTTGATTTTAGGAGTTATTGTAAATGTAGGTGAATTCATATCTCCTCATTTTTTATCAGGTTATCTTTTAAATAATTGGTCACTTTTCCCTATATATGGAGGTTTAGTCCTTTTTACTGTTGATATTTTAGCATTTGCAGGTATGAGTTTTATACTGTTAGGTATTTTTATGAAATATAAGATTACCAATAAACAGATGCTTATATTTGCATTAGTTTTATCTGTTATTGGAACTTTTGTAAGAATGTCTGTTTTTGACAATAATATTATAAATCTCCTGTTAGGTTATTTTATAGGTACTAATATTCATTTTACAACATTTCCTTTATTTAACTGGTTTATTTTCCCTGTTGCAGGTTATGTTTGGGGTCAGTATTTCATAAAAGCATATAAAGATAAATTCTTTAGATTTTGGCCAATATTTTTTATAATTCCTGTGATTTATTTCATTTTTACTTTAGACATCGATGGAGCTTTTCTGTGTGATGATACTCATTATTATTATATGACTATACTGGATGCAGTGTTCTGTTTAATCTATATTCATGGGGCGATGGGACTTTGTTATTTTCTTAGTGATAAGTTACCTCAAAAGATTTTAGATGTTGCAGGTATTTTAAGCAGACATATTAATGGAATTTACATTGCTCAGTGGTTTATAATACCAGCAGGTATTGTTTTACTTGTTTATTTAATAAAAGGAATTGTATTTAATGATTTAATTATCACAGTATTTTCTATTTTTGTTTTAATTCTGGCTACTTTACTGGCAATGGGACATAGGAAAATAAAACAAAAAATCTGATTAAAGGAGGTTTAAACCTCCAAATTATATTTTTAATATTTATCTAATTCTTTTTGAAGGTTTTCGTAAAAATAACCAAGTTCACGACCGTTAACAAAAATATGTGAAACTGTAATTGAAACACTCATTTCATAGTCTTTATTAACTTTTCCCCAGGTAATTAATGGCTGAATTTCCATACCGTTAACAGCACAGTTGGTTAACATATCAAAGTCAACCCATGGAATACATGAAAAATTAGCAATCTTTTCCAAATCTCTTTTTTCCATCTCAATACAAAAACCTTCACGTTTTCCATTTAAAATATCATCAGATAATTTTTTAACATAATCATGCCATTGGAGGATATTTTCAAATTCATGAGGACTTTTAACACGCATTTCTTTATATATTTCATTTTCATCATCCATTATAGGACTTACTCCTTCAAGATAATCATATTCAATAACTTTTCCATCAATTATTCTTCTTTTCAGTTGTGGAATTGAATTGACAGATTTCATCAAACAGCCCAATGTCATGATAAAAAAGGATTTATCATTGTTTTTACAGTATTTCCACAGTTTTAAAACATTAACTCTTGCAGACATCGCATATCTTGCTGATGCAAAATTAATAAATGGATTTTTTTCTAAATCAAAATCAATTTCTTTCATATTTTAACCTTAATCTTTTTATATCTTTTTAAATAAATATAATTTTGTATAAATCATAGATGGTTTTGTTAAAATGAAAGTTGTTATTGTAGGCGGAGGAGCTGGAGGTATTTCTACAGCTTCAAATATTCGTAAACTTGATGAGAATATTGAAATTACTGTTATTACAAGAGATAATAAGGTTGCTTATTCTCCATGTGCAATACCATATGTATTGTCCGGTGATATAGAATCTTTTGATGATATTGTAATGAGAACTCCTGAAGATTATAAAAAGAAAAATATTGAGATTATCATTGAATCTGAAGTTACAGCAGTTGATTCTAAAAATAAAACTGTTACCTATGAAAAAGATGGTAATGAAACTGTTTTAAATTATGATAAACTTGTATTATCTACTGGTGGTAATCCATTTATTCCTCCAATGGAAGGTGTGGATTTAGATGGAGTATTCAGAATTAGAAATATTGATGATGGTATTAAAGTTAATGAAGCAATTAAAAATGCAAAAAGTGCAATTGTCACAGGTGCGGGATTAATTGGTATTGAAATTGCTTTTGCATTAAAAAAACGTGGATTAAATGTTATTTTAAGTGAAATGTTACCTCAAATCGTACCAAGATCTCTTGATAAAGACATGTCTGATATTTTAGTTAAATATCTTGAAATGGAAGGTATTGACGTTGTATTAGGAAAACCTATTACCAAATTAATTGGTGAGGGTAAAGTTGAAAAGGCATGTTTTGGTGATGATGATTATTATGATGCTGATTTAGTTATTATGGCAACAGGAGTAAGACCTGAACTTAAACTTGCTGAAATGGCAGGATGTGAGATTGGAAGATGGGCAATTCTTGTAACAGACAGAATGGAAACATCAGTTAAAGATATTTATGCTGTTGGAGACTGTGTTGAGTCAAAAGATTTAATTTTAGGTTCAAATACTATATCTCAATTAGGTACTACAGCAGTACGCCAGTCAAAAACATTAGCCAGAACAATCTGTGATAAAAAATCCAGATTCAATCCGGTTTTAAATTCAATGGTTTCTAAAGTTGGTAAATTAGAATTTGGTGCAGTAGGTTATACAACCAGTTTTGCTCAACAAAATCGTATCAGACCTGTTGTTCAAAAAGTTGAAGCACTTACAAGAGCACGTTATTATCCAAATGCTAAACCAATGGATATTAAAGTTATCTGCGATGGAAATGGAAAAATTATTGGATGTCAAATCATTGCTGAGGAAAGAGTAGCTGAAAGAATTGATACAATGACTTTGGCAATTACTGAAGGTTTAACATGTTTTGATTTAAGTAATATGGAATTTGCTTATGCACCTCCAGTATCCATGGTTACAGATCCATTAATACTTGCAGTTGAAGAAGTTAGTAAAAAATTTAATTAAGGGGTGAAATTTATGCCAGGTCACGGACATCATGGTCATCACGGTCACGGGGGTCAGTTAACTCCCGAACAGCAAAGACAGATGATAGAACAGGATTTAAGATTAGCTAAAAATTTAGGAAAAATTAAACATAAAATAGTTGTAATGAGTGGAAAAGGAGGAGTAGGAAAATCTACTGTAGCAGCAAATATTGCTGAAACCTTACAGAGTTTAGGATTTAAAACAGGTATATTGGATGCAGATATTCACGGACCTAACATTCCTAAAATGCTCGGTATTGAAATGCTTGAAGATGAATTTAACCAATACCAGTTTGATACTTTTAAAGCACTTGTAGAAGAAGGTATTGTTGGTAAAGACTTATCTCAGGATGAACAAAAAGAATATATTGAAACCAAAAAAGAAGAGTATAAAAATTCAATGTTTCCGGTTGTCTCTCCAAGCGGTTTAAAAGTCATGTCAATGGCTTTTTTAATAGATGCAATAGACAGACCAATTATATGGAGAGGTCCTCAAAAAACAGGTGCAATCAAACAGTTAATTGCTGATGCTTACTGGGGTGAACTTGATTATTTAATTATTGATAATCCTCCTGGAACCGGTGATGAACCTTTAACTGTTTTACAGACTATTCCTGAAACAGATGCAGTTATTATGGTTACAACACCTAATGTTGTTTCACAGGAAGATGTTTTAAAATGTGTAAAAATGGTTGAATTGATGAATATTGATAAAATAGGTCTTATTGAAAATATGGCTTATTACATCTGTCCTCATTGTGGTGAAAAACTCAATATTTTCGGTAAAGGTAATGGTGAATTGTTTGCTGAGGAAATGGAAATTACTTATTTAGGTGATTTACCAATTGAAGAAAAAGTTTCTGATTCACCAAATAAAGAGGCAACTATTTCAACACTTGATCCGAGTGATGAAGTTTCAAAACGTTTTGTTGAAATAGTTAAAGATATTCAAAAAGAGTTTACAAAAGACTAGTGTTGATAATATAACTTACACTAGATATATTTACCAGGTATCCTAAAAATTTAGGATCCTCTTTTAATTTTTTAAAATAATCTAATTTTTCTATAATATATTCCTTATTTTCATCCATAACATTTAGTGAAAAATACTGCATTCCAAGAATATATTCTCTCTCATCTGTAAAAATTGGAACTACATATTCATCATCATTACCATAGGGAATTTTTACAGCTTCACCATCTTCAATAGATATTATAAAATTATTCTCTTTAATGTATTCTTTAATATCTTTTTCAATTTCAGCTATTGCCTGGTGATTGTTGTTTTCACCCTGCATGTAAACTAAATTAATATAATTTTTAAATTTTGGATTTTTGATTTCTTCTAATTTCATTGTATACACTATATATTTTTTTTACTATTTAATCTATATGTCATTTTAATTAAGTGATATCTTATTAATAAAATATTATTTAATTAAACATAGCTATTATATTTTATGGTGATTATCAATATAATACTAAAATAATTTATCAATAAATTAATTAAACGATAAGTAATTTGTGTGATGATTTTTGATTAAAAAAATAAAAAGTAAAAAAGAAATATTAATTATTCTTTTTTACGTATTACAACAAATACAACACCAACTGCTATTAAAACAAGTGCCAATATTAAAATTGGATTACCGGTTGCATATTGTAAAGGTTCACTTTGTTCTTCCTCTTCAGGAGGTTGTTCGGAAACTTCTTCAACTTTACTGGATGTTTTTACTTTATAAGGTTCATATTTTGGTGGAGTCTGGTTTCCAACAACAGGAGTGGTGTTTGTTACATTTGAATCAGTAGTGTTTGTTGAATTGGTAGTATTTGTTGTGTTTGTTGTTGAATTAGTTGTGTTTGCACCAAGTTTACTGGAAGGATTAGTAGCTGCTAATTTATTTTTAGAAAATGTAAACTCGTAATTTAAACTGTCTTTAGCAACATAACTTCCACTGTATTTATCACAGGATATATTAAATGAAATTTTAGAGGAAGGATTTAAATTATCAATTTCAAATTCATGATCTGGACTATTTACTTTCCATGAATCTTTAACCTGACCGTCAACAATAAGTATTATTGTTGCATCTGATGGTATTTCTCCAGCAATATGTACTTTAATTTTAGAAGAATCTCCTAAAACATCTCCTCCGGCAGCTTTAGAATTTGAATCTTTTGATGATTTTACAACTTTTTTATCAGATTTTTTATCTAATTTATCATCAGCTTTGTCGTGAGATTTAGCGCTACAAGCACCTACAACAAGACAAAATGC
>CADAAJ010000038.1 GCA_902785855.1 uncultured Methanobrevibacter sp.
GGAATCTAAAGCTGATAAGAAGAAGAACTTTGCAGTAACTAATAATAAAGGTAAAGCAACTTTTAAAGTTTTAAGAAACAAAAAGGGCAAATATAACGCAAAAGTTAAGTTTTATAGTAATGAATACTATAATAAGGTAACTAATACTGTTAAGATTGTTATTAAGTAACTGTTTTTAGCGGTTACTTACTTTTTTTATTTTTTCGTATACATCTACTATCAAATATTTAATCTTTTTTTATATTCGTCATGTTTACTTGCATTTATGCATAATATTTTAACTACTTTTACAATAATATATTAATATAATTATTCATGAAATTAAGTATTTGTATACTTATTCGAAGTGGAATATTTAATATATAATTTAAACATATATAATTAACAAAATAGTAGAAGGGGTATGATTTTTCATGGAAAATAATAATATAGTTCTGTTTTTACTTGTAATAATTGTTGTTCTTGGAGCAGTTTTTGGAATAATGTTTTTCCAATCTTTAAATGCTAAAGAACCAAGTAAAGTAAAAATAATTAGTAATAAAACACAGTATGAAGGCGGTAAACTAGCAATACAGTTAACAGATTTGAACAAAACTCCAATATCAAAAGAAAAAGTTAATATTGTTATAACTAACAAGAAAGATAAGGTTGTTTTTAATAAAACGGTTGAAACTAATGATGATGGTAAAGCAAAACTTGATTTGAACTTAAAAAAAGGAGAATATACTGTTAATGTTACTTATGGTGGTAATAAGAATTATACTGGTAATAACACCATACAAAAATTAACTATTAAAGAAGAGGTTAAACAAACACAATCAGAAGAGGTGTCGGCGGCAAATAGTCTTGAAAAATATAGAACACGCCCTGGAACAAATATGCATGTTATGCCGTCAGGAGATATAGTAGAAATGAGTGCAGATGAGTCTATTATTATAAGTGTTAATGGTGATCCAAATGCGGGAGGACATTAATTCATAATATTAATAATCATTAAAAATGTAGGGTAAAATTTTACCTTCATCTTATTTTATTTTTAAAATATTCTAGGATACTTCAAAACTTCTTTTTTAATTGCTCTTAACATTGTATATTATTAAATTTTTCTTAATTGTGTTAATATGGATGTGTGTAAATAAAGTTATTGTGTATATCTTTTGTACAAAATAATGATATATATTTTTAATAAAGTAAAAGATATGATTGATTTTAATAAAATAGGATTTGTATTAGCATCAAAATATAGGCGTTTAATTCTTGAGGCTTTACTTAAGCGGCCAATGACAGTTAGTGAAATGGCAGAAGTGTATGCTATTAATAAGAGGTCGTTGTATGGGCCAGCAAGGGACTTAAAAGATCATGCACTAGTTAGCAAGAATAAGCATGTGTATAATATTACTGATGAAGGTGATGAAGTGATTAATTTTGTGCTGAAAAAATGGCCGAAATAAACTAATCAATTTACTCATGGATAGGCCCTGCAATTATGGTGTCTTACATCTAATTTTATGTTTTGCTCCGGCTTTCATTGTAGAATATCATGGCGCAGGTATAATTACTGTATTTCCTGCTTGCACGTGTATATAAATTTATATATTACTTGCGAGTTATTTAAATTAGAAAGGATGTGGTATTTATCGATGATGAAACACTAAAAAATATGGTTATGTGATGGCTTCAAAATATAGGACAAAAGTAATGAAATCTCTCAACGAAGAAACAAAAATGCCTTCAAAAATTGCAAAAGACACTAATATTCGGATAAATTACATGTCTAACATTTTAAGAGATTTAAAAGAACATGAACTTGTTGAATGCATTAATCCTGAGGTTAGAAAAGGTAGATTGTATAGATTAACAAAAAAAGGTAAAAATGTATTTGATAAAGTTTAATCAACATACTTCTTATTTATATTTTTGAGTTTTTTCTAAAATGAATGTTGCATCTTGTCCGTCGCCATAAACTGTTTTTAAGTCATATTTGTTATCGCAGTTTTCTAATATTTTATTTTGAACTTCGCCAAGTTTTTCAAATGAAGACATTAAATTTCCAGTAATTGCTACTTTAAAATTATAATCATCTTTTTTTGAAATATTTATTCTTGGATCTTCATTTAATTCATTTACTACATTGTGTATTTTATTTAAAGTTTCCATATTTATCAGCTCATTATATTCTATATAAGTTAATTTATAATCCCTAGTATAAAAAATTTAATATTAACATTAATTGTTTTATTGATTAATCTCTAATTTTGATGTTATTGTCTAATGGGAGGTGTTATTTAGTTATAGTTTGTTACTAAAATTTCATTTATTGCTCCTCTTTTTTTACCGTTGGAATTAATTGACCTTTTTGCTTTAACTCTGTTAATATTGAAATCTTTATATAAATCATCGAAAAAATTATCATTGGCATCTTCATTTTTTGGGTCGGAATTGCTTAAAATAGCTTTGGCACCATTGTTTGAAATTCTTTTATAGAAATTTGCAAGTTCTATTTGGTGTTTGTCTGTGAATTCAAATCCTGCATATGTTGTAAAACTAGATTTTTTGGATAATGGTCTATAAGGTGGGTCTAAATAAACTAGTGAATTTTCATCAATTAAATCTTCTGATTCATAATAGTTTCCATTAATAATTTTTGTGTGTTTTAATTGTTTGCTTACTGCTTTAATATTTTTATCATCACAAATTAATGGATTTTTATATCTTCCATGAGGAACATTGAATTCTCCTTTTTTATTTAATCTGAATAGTCCGTTGAAACAAGTTTTATTCATAAATATTACATAAGATGCTCTAATAATGTGTGAATCATTATAATTTTCAAAATCAAAATCTTTTAAATCTTCATTAAATTTTGTTCTAATATTTAAAAAATACTTTTTTCTATCTTCTTGGTTTAAAGGGACATATTTTTCTTGTAAATCAAATAATAATTCAATTAATTCTTTTGGATTGTTTTTTATAACTTTATAAGTTAATATGAGTTCTTGGTTAATATCGTAAATGTATGATTCTTTAACATCATAGTTATTCATTAAATCAAAATATAAAGCACCGCCACCCACAAATACTTCAAAATATTTATTTATTTTCTTATTTTTTTTAATTTCATTGGGAAATTTATCTTCAATCACTGTTAATAGTTGTGATTTCCCACCAGCCCATTTTAAAAAGGGTTTAGCACCTAAATTATTATCATATTTTTGCATATTATAATATTTATGGAAATTTATTATATAAATATGATTAGAGAGCATTTGCAAACAATTATATACCTATCTTATGAATATTTTTAAATATGGTAAAATTAGTTTTATGGGGCGAAAATTTGTGGTAAAAACGGATACTGGTTATGAAATATATTTTGCACCAGGAAGATTTGATAAGTGGTGTGTATATTTAAAAGATGATGATAATAAAAAAACTAGTCCATTAGATAAAGATTATTTTCAATGGATTCTTGTTTTATCAGAAAAATATAGTGTAGAAAAAGTTTATAGTGATTTTCTCATAATTTATGATGCTGCCGATGAGATATTTGATGAAAACGAATGTTATTCAATATGTAGTGAAGTAGATAAACATTATGAAGAAGATACAACTCATTGGTGGATAATATATTATATGACAATGGTTGCAGAATGTAAAAAAGAAAACAGTGTATTAAAAAAGAGAATTAAACATTTAGGAGTATATAATATTTTATTTGATGGATATGATGTAGATTATGTTACTAAATACATGAGAGGTAAAGGTTGGAGATATTTAGATAAATTAATGAAAGAAAGAGGAATTTAATAATTTCCTTATAAATTATCTAAGAAATCATCAAGTAATTTGTTGAGCATTTGATAATTAAGAATATAATCTATATTTTCTCCTGCATTCAATAAAGATGATATCATTTTTTTCCAACCAAATCCATCAGTTACCCAGATAAATATTAAATTAGTTTTATCTATATCTTCTTGGAGGTTTGCATAAGCATGTGCAACTTCAATAGGTTTGCTTCCAGTGGAATTGTAGAAATTACATTCAAATACTATTCTTGGAACATTATTTTTATAAATAACATAATCAAATCTTTTATTTCTTTCAATATCAACATTAATGTCTTCTTTTACAATGTTAAATCCTTCACGATTAGTAATTTTTTCTTGAAGTAATGTTCCAACTGCATCTTCAAAAATATGTCCACTTCTATTTTTTCTTGCATTTGTATCTAGTCCAACTTCAGTTCCTACAAGATATGAATATAAATCATCAATATTATTAAATAAATTTAATAATCCAGTTTTAAGTGAAAATTCAACTATTTCATCAGTATTAAATCCTTTTTTTGAAAAATTAATTATTTTTGAAGATTTACTTTGAATATTAAAAACAGGAACTTTTTTATTTCTAATAGCTAGTATAAGTGGTAATAATGGAACTACTTCAGTATAATCATTAATAATCTTTCGGAATTCAATTTCTAATTTTTCAGGTTGAACTTTATTTAAACTATTTAAAATACTTATTTCTACTAAATGTTTTTTAAGATTATCATATACTTTATCCCAATTAACATAAAACTCATATGTGTGGTTTGATTCCAATAAGGTATCTAAAAAATTGTTTGAAAATTCATCTAATGATGAATAACCCATTTTATTATATTTGACCATAATAACACTTTATCCTTTAAATAATGTATATTTTTGATTTTTTGTAAAAATATTATAATTTAAATTATAATTTGTTTTTAAAATGATATAAATTTTATTTTTAATATTTAAATGTTATCTTTATGTAAATTGGTTCTTAATTTCTATTATAAATATTATAACAAACTAATATTGTATTGAGAACAATGAAGTTGTTTTTTATTGTTTTCACATGGAAATAAGTCATCCATTGTACATTTTAACTGTGCGAACTTAACCCATTTGATTTGTTATCCAATTTTATGACTTATTTCCATATTATCCCTGTGTTTCCTTTTTTAAAGTTATTTAACTGTTTTGTTTCATCAAACTCATTTTTTCTGATATATATTCTGAAAAATTTTGATTATTAATATGGTTAATGTATTTATTTAAATGTTTTATTTCTAAATTTTTCATATATTGTTCCATATATTCATAATCCGGGTCACCTTCATCATCAACAGGAACTAAAATGATTTGTTGTTTCATTCTTTTTGCGTTAAACTTATATCCATACATATATTTTACTTTTTGTTTTAATATTATAGTTTTAAAAAACAATAATACATGTCTATTGTCAGGATAATCTTTTAAATGAAAGCGTTTAACATCATCTGAGAATAAACAAGTATATGGATGATAAAAATTTTCCACTACACTACCATTATAATTAACACCTAATACGTTCTTATCCATTGAATTATTTGTATTATTTACATAATTAGTAATTCCATTATTTAAAGCAGTGGCTCCAATAAAAGGAGTCGCCCCAGATTTCATATTTGCTTGTGTTAATCTCTTTCCGGAAGATATTGTAAATAAATCGCCTATATAAAATTGTTCCCAACTTTTTTTCTCCAAAGGTGTTAATTTTTTATAACTCAATTCATTTCTCTTTTGATTAAAGTATTCAATACATTTATTTATTTTTTCTTGTTCTAAATCGAACATATATTTTTGAATTAAATCCCAGTCAGGGGTTTCATCATCTAAAATTGGCAATTGAATTGTAAGTTCTTCAAATCTTGATTTTGTTAATCCGTACCCATGATCAAATATACCATGATATTTATTTAAAAGTGAAACGATAAAAATCATTTGTTGTTTTGATAATTTTTTCTTAGGCCTTAAAACAAACACAGTACTTTTATTTGCAAATCGTACTGGTTGATAAAAAGATAATCCGGCTCCTCCATCCCCCTGTTTATTCCAAGTAATAGCATGTTTATTATTAATTTTTTCAGTATCGATGAATTTATCAACACCATTTTTTATTTTTCTTGCAGCAATCAAAGGATAATTGCCTTCTGGTAAATTTTGAGAGTCAGAAATATCATTATCGGTTTCTAATTTAAATAAGTCAGATACTTTAAAACTTCCCCATTTTTTATCATAAATAGACATTTAATCATCCTCAAAAAGGTACTCTTTTCCATGAGATATAAACTCAAATTCAAATGTTAAATAATCTGCCATAACATTTTCCAATTCATTTTTACTAGGTATTTCATCATTAAAATAATAATAAGAGTGTAACCACTCATCATCGTCTTTAACTTTTGATTTAACCATGAATTTGCTTTCAGCATCTATTTCGTCTCTCCAACATTGTAATAAATGTTTTCTTCGTTCACCAACCCGTTCAGTTTCAACTATGCCAGTATGTTTTTTCAACCTATATCCGTCATCTTTAAAATTGATAAATTTGCTCCGTTTTTCAGGAGGATGAGGATTATGGGCTGTAAAAATTGCAATAACAGGATTTACTCCTCTTCTACGAAAAACATGTTTTGAATTGAGAGTTATAACTCCCTCTAAAGTATGTTCTTTTAATATTTGTTTTTTAAGTTTTTTATCGTCGTCACTTGTACCAACCATCACCGATTGGGGAACAATGACTGCACATTTACCATTTTCTCCTAATGAATCAAGTAAATGTTTTATAAAATTCATTTCAGACAATTCTCCTCCTTGTGAATAAGGAGGATTCATTAATCCAATAGTATAATTCTCTTTTTTTAAGTCATTAGCATCATATCTAAAAAAATTTCCTAATTTAAGATTGCTTTTACCATCTCCTCGTAAAACCATATTTGTTGTTGCTATACTGAATAAATGAGGTCTCAATTCAATACCATGTAAATTATTTAATTTAATATTCCTCTTTTCAGCATCGTCTTTTGTTTGTCTTATCATTTTATTCATTCCAGCAATTAAAAAACTCCCAGTGCCGCAACAAGGATCAAATATTTTATCATTTGGTTTAATTTCTAATAATTCACAAAATAATTCAGTAATATGTTTAGGGGTTAATACAATTCCTAAAGAACTGCCATCAACGCCACTATATTTGATAAATTCACTGTAAAAATATCCTAAAATATCTACATTAACAGTTGTAATTGATGGAAAAATTTTGTTTTTTATAAATTCAGTAAAATATTTAAGCGGAGTTTTTTTTAATGAGGGCTCAATAGTATTCAGAGTTTCATCATCTTTTATTAAATTAAATTGGTTTAGTATGATGCTTTTTTTGTCGCCAACTTCGCTACTTTCAAGATTATCCCTAACATATTCATAGATTTTTTTACCATCAGTTCCCCCTTTTTGTTTTCCTTTCAAATCATCTAAAGTTAAACCTTCGTTTAATGCTAGTAATATCGCAGAAACAACTAAGGGTTTTTGTGTATCACCTAATTGACCATAATTCCTTAAATGTTCATTTAATTCTTTTGATTTATTAATAACTTTATCTAACTCAATGTCTTTCTGAGAAGGTAATTCTAAAACTTCTTCTCTATAATAATCATTGATATTATCTTCACTAAAATTCTCAAAATCTTCTACTTCATCTAATAATTTATAATCGCTTTCATTAACAAAAATAGGCCTAATAATAAAGTTTTCTGTACCACTACAGCCAAAAGCAAATACCTTTTTATGGGAGGATTTTTCTACAATATGTTTTGCATAGTGCAAAGCTCCATTTTCAGCATAATTTTTAATAGCATTTTCCGTTGATAAATCTAAGTTATTTTGATCATCATCAAGATAAAGAACTTGTTTTGATGAGTCTTTTTTGTCTTCAATAACTATTATAAATTCGCCAACTTGAGCTATAAATTCAGGAAATCCTTTATTTTCTCCTTCACTACTTTCAATATTTTTTGTTGCACCATTTAAAGCTTCATTGATTTCAGGATTGCTGCTGATTTGTTCATCATAGTTTATTTCAGCATCTTTTAATAAGTCCCTTACAATTTCATCCGTTGTTCTTTCACTAACCATATTCCCACTCAAACCAATATCCAATTATTCTAAATTTTTATTCAAACTATTATTTATATCTGTTAAAATGATGATATAATGATGTTTCATTGATTTTTGTGATTTATTCTAATTTTAGTTTTATTATATTTGTGAAGGTGTGGATACTATGACACTTCACATAGCATTAGATGGAATGGATGGTCTTGGAAAGACCACTATGATTAAAAAACTCAATGAATTTTTAACAATGAAATCATATAATGTTAATTTCAATTTGTGAAGTGAAAAAAACTCAATCCAGTAACAAATCAAAGATCTACTGCTAATATTATAAGACAAGGAAGATTATTATTTGATAATACAATTAATCCTGATAAAGAAATATCCAAGCCCTGATGAATTAGACAGATTAGGCTATACTTTTAGGGAGATGCAGAATGTTATAAGATTATAAAAATTTAACAATCTTTTTTAATTAATAATGATATAAACAATTTATATACATATATTGTGGTGTTGTTAATGGTATTCTGTCAGAATTGTGGAAAACTAAATGATAATTCATCTAATTTTTGCATTAATTGTGGCGCTAAACTAATAAAAAAGCCAATAAAATGTTTAAAATGTGGTGAAATAAATGAATCTGATTCAGATTTTTGTATTAATTGTGGAAATGATTTAACACCTACTCGTAAAAAATATGAACAACAAATAGAAAAGATTAGGGAAAATATCAGTACTTCAGACTTTGGTGTTGTGTCTATTGGTGGAAAAACAATTGGTAATCATAAAATTGAAAAAGATAATCCAAATTTGGGTAATGGTAATGTAAAATTTAAATCTATGGAATCTGGAATAGACATTGGTCATAAGTTAAATCAAAAATTAGATGATATAGTTATTGAAAACTATGGAACTGATGAAGAAAAGGCTGAAATGAAAGCAAGAAAATATAAAGAAAAAGTTAAAATACAAAAACAAAAACCAATTCACGATAAATATGAAAAAGCCGATAAATTGATGTTAAGGCATGATTATAAAGATGCAATACCTTTATTTAGAGAAGTAATTAATGATTCAGAAATTTATGATGTAACAGTTTCATTGTCGTATACATTTTTATCTAACTGTTATGAATGTTTACATGAATATGGCCAAGCTATATCAGTAATAAATGAACATATTGAAGTAAAAAAAGAATTTAATGAAAACTATCAAGATTTAGAATCCAAAATTGAAAAGATAAAAAAACATGAAAGACAATATAAATCAAAAGGATTAAGAGAAAAAGGATTAAAATTATTTTATTCTGGAAATTATGATGAAGCAATACCTTTTTTTAATGAATGTATAGATTTAGGTGATGATGTCAGTAAAACTTATGGCCGATTAACCGATATTTACATAGCAAAAAGAGATTTTGAATCTGCAAAAAAAGTATTAAAAAAAGGTATTGAAAATGTAACATGGGAGTATGCACTTCAAAATGAACATAAAACTGGTTTAAAAGATAGACAAGAAAATATTAACTCTTATTTAGAAACAGGGATATTAAAAGGGGAAAAAATGCCTTATGAGTCTGAATCAATTAAATCTGAAATAAAAAATGCTAAACGAATTTTAAAAGAAGAAGATAAAGAAAAAGGCATACAATTATTGGAGAATATTATTAAAAAAGGAACATATACTAATACTGCTTATTATACATTATATCAAACATATATGAAAGACAAAAAATATGATGATGCCATTAGAATTTCTGATTTAGCAATTGAATCTTTGGGATTGTTTGACCAAGATAGGTTGGAAAAATGGGCCAAATATAAAGACAAAGCTATTACTAAAAAGGAAAACGAAAAGTAATAATAATTCGTTTTTTATCTTTTTTTTATTTTTATCAATTTGTAAATTAATTCTATTTTTTTCTAATAGGTTTCATTATTTTGAAATTTATCTATTTTTATTAGAGTATATATTGAAGGTGCATTGATTTTTATATGAAAATTTCTTGTTTAATTATGTTTACCAAATTTTATAGAGAATATTATACCAAATACTTTACAATATATTGTGTGTTTGAATAGATTAGTGCATTTTGTTTAAGCGGTTATAGTAAATTAGTACTTATTTTAAATAAGGATTAAAAATTATATAAATTAATATTATTATCAACTTATAATTTTAATGGGCTATATGGTCTTATTTTTAATACGGACATGTGTTTTTTATTATGTATTCCTATAATATTATGTAAATTTCTGCTGATTATTAAATTATTTAAATATATCTTATTTTATCTATTTTTTTCAGTTTATTTTTTGAATGAATAAAAATATTTTTTTTAATTCCTTCTGATAAGAAATATAAGAAAACCCTACATTCCTCTTCATGCAATGATAATGGAAATAATGTTGGATTTGGGATTTTTAATGAGAGGTGAAATTATATGGGATAAATCTGCCAGTGCTGGTGGATCATGTGCATGGGGAAGTTGGATGTCTGCATCAAATCCTGTTTTAAGAGATTTTCATGAATATATTCTTGTATTCTCAAAGGATTCATATTCAAAAAATAAAAAGCAGCCGAAAAAAGATACAATTGAAAAACAGGATTTTATTGATTGGACAAAAAGTATATGGACATTTCCTGCAGTTAATGCTAAAAAGATTGGTCATCCGGCACCATTTCCAGTTGAATTGCCTCACAGATTAATAAATCTTTACAGTTATGAAGGAGATGTAATTTTAGACCCTTTTTGTGGAAGTGGAAGTACCTTTATTGCAGCAAGGCAAAATAATCGAAGGTATATTGGATATGATATTAAAAAGGAATATGTTGAATTGGCTGAAAAAAGAATCAATAATCATAAATTTATTTAATAATGTTAATCAAATATTATAATTAAAAAGTTATATGTGGGATTGTTATGGATTCACCAATTGTTATATTGAATTATAAAACATATTTAGAATCAAGTGGAATGAATGCTTTAGACCTTGCTCATGACTTGGAAAGTGCAGCTAGTGAGTCTGGAATTACTATGGTTGCATCTCCGCAGGCAGCAGATATTTACAGAATCAGTAGTGAAACTTCACTTCCAATATTTGCACAGCACATTGACCCAGTATCTCCAGGTGGACATACAGGTTCAAATTTAATAAATACTCTTGTTGAAGCAGGTGTTGAAGGATCTCTAATAAATCATTCAGAACAAAGAATGAAATTGGCAGATATTGATGAAGTTGTAAAATTATGCAGAGAGTTTGAAATTGAATCATGTGTATGTACTAATAATATTGAAACTTCAAAAGCAGTAGCATGTCTTAATCCTGATGCTGTAGCCGTTGAACCACCGGAACTCATAGGTACTGGAATTCCAGTTTCACAGGCACAACCTGAAGTAGTTGAAGATACAGTAAATGAAGTTAAAAAAATCAGTAAAAAAATCAAAGTCTTATGTGGTGCAGGAATTACTACAGGAGATGACATGAAAGCTGCTATGGATTTGGGTGCTGATGGAGTATTGCTTGCATCAGGTATTATTAAAGCTGAAAGTCCAAAAGAGGCTTTACTTGATTTGGTAAGTAAATTATAAACTGAGTGAAAAAATGTCTAAGAAATTTAATACAATTGATGATTTTGATGTTGAAAATAAAACAGTTCTTGTAAGAATTGATGTTAACTCACCAGTAGATCCAAGTTCAGGAATAATATTGGATGATACAAGATTAAAATTACATGCTCAAACTATTAAGGAATTATCCAATAAAGGAGCTAAAGTTGTTATTCTTGCACATCAAAGCCGTCCAGGTAAAAAAGATTTCACAACATTATCCCAACATGCAGATGTATTGTCAGATATATTAAATTTAAGAGTGAAATATGCTGATTCAATATTTTCAAGTTCAGCAAAACAGGCGATTAAAGAGTTAAAACCTCATGAAATATTATTGCTTGAAAATGTACGTTTCTTTTCAGAAGAACCACTTTCAAGAACTCCACTTGAACAATCAAAAACATTACTCGTAAAACAGTTGTCACCTTTAATTGATTATTTTGTAAATGATGCATTTGCAGCAGCTCACAGGTCACAGGCATCATTGATTGGTTTTACAGTAAATACTCCTTCAGCTGCTGGAAGAGTAATGGAAAAAGAACTCACGGTAATTCAAGATGCACTTGATAATGTGGAACATCCATGTGTATTCCTTTTAGGTGGAATGAAACCTGATGATTCAATTGATGTTATGGAAAATGTTTTAAGTAATGGAACTGCAGATTCAATTTTAACAACCGGTATCGTTGGAAACATTGTTCTATGGGCTGCAGGTGTTGATATTGGTCAGGTTAACAAAGAATTTATTGCAAGTCGTGGATATGAAGATATGGTTGAAAAATCCAAGAATTTAATTGAAAGATTTGGAGACAAAGTTAAATATCCAATTGATGTTGCATGCGAGATTGATGATGAACGTATAGATATTGATTTTGAAGAAATTCCAAATGAAGCTATCTTTGACATTGGTGTTAAAACAATTAATTATTATGCAAAAGAAATAAGAGATGCTAAAACAATCTTTGCTAATGGACCTGCTGGTGTATTTGAAGATCCTAAATTTGCAATGGGAACTGAAGATTTAATAAATGCTATTGCAAATTCTGAAGGTTTCTCACTTATTGGTGGTGGACATATTGCAGCAGCTACTGCAGGACTTGGTTGTGAAGACCAGATGAGTCATGTAAGTAGTGGTGGTGGAGCTTGTATTAGTATGTTGGCTGGTAAAGACTTAGCAGCTGTTGAAGCTTTAAAAAATTGTAAAGATTAGCTATTAAAAATATTTAATAGCTCTTCTGAAGCTTTTTTAGGATTTTCTGCACTCATTATTGCACTAACAACAGATAATCCTGATATTCCAGTATCCAGTAGTTCACAAGCATTATCTAATGTAATCCCACCTATAGCTACAACTGGAATATTTATTGATTCAACTATTTCTTTTAAATCTTTTTTTGTAATTGAAGGAGCATCATCTTTGGTTGCAGTTGGAAAAACAGCTCCAGTTCCGATATAATCGGCTCCATCTTTTTCAGCTTTTTTTGCTTCACTTATTGTTGCTGCAGATACTCCAAGAATTTTATCATTACCAATTAGTTTTCTTGTAATATCACATGGCATGTCGCTTTGTCCTACATGAACTCCCTCTGCATCGATTGCCATTGCAACATCAACTCTGTCATTGATAATTAATGGAACATTATATTTTGAAGTTATTTTTTTTACTTTTAAAGCCAGATTATAAAAATCAAGTGTTTCAGCGGTTTTTTCTCTGATTTGCACAACACTAACTCCGCCTTTTATACCTTCTTCAATTGTATTTAAAAATTTTTCTTCATCGCTGCTGTCATCTGTTACAAGATAAAGGGATAAATCTATAGATTTCATAATATCTCAATATTTGATTCATTAATTAAACTATCTGCATTTGTTTTGTAGAGATAATCAATTAAATATGTTCTAAATGAACCTGTTCCTTCGTCTAATTTTTCTACTTTAGATCTTGCTTTTTCACCTGCAAGATTCATTGCTAAAATAGCTATCAATGTTCCTTCAAGTGCTCCACATCCACTAATACATGTTCCAACAATTGAAGATAACATACAACCACTTCCAGTGATTAATGGCATCATTTCATCTCCATTTTTAATTGCGATTGTGGTTTTACCGTCACTTAAAATATCTATTGGTCCACTTGCTAATATGGTTGTATTTAATTTTGATGATAGTTGACAAATCAAATCTGCATTTGTTTTTAAGTTTTCTTCACTAATAATATCATCTATATTAACGTCAACACCTTTTGCAGTATTATTTTCATCTAACACACCAAATAATTTTGCAATTGCTTTTATTTCACTTATATTTCCACGAATTGCAGTAATATCATAATTTTTAATTAAATTGACTGTAGTATTATTTCTAAGTTCAGTAACTCCTACTCCGACTGGGTCAAGTATAATTGGAGTGTTGGTTTCGTTTGCTGTTTTTGAACTGATTTCCATTGCTTCAATTTGATTTTTACTTAGTTTTCCTATGTTTATTACTAATACATCAGCTATTGTAACAACTTCTTTTAATTCTTCGCCATCCTCTGCCATAAATGGTGATCCTCCAATTGCAAGAATAGCATTTGCACAATCATTTATTGTTACGGAATTAGTTATACAATGAGTTAACGGATTTTTTTCTTTAATTTTATCCATTTTTTTAATTACTTCTTTTAAAAAATTGAGTTCATTATTTTTCATATATTTTAATTTGTTTTTCTGCATATTATACATTTCATAGTAAAGTATTTAAATAACTTATAACATAATTTATATTGTTATACAATATTAGATTTTGCCTCGGTGGCTCAGTCTGGTAGAGCGCGAGACTTGTAATCTCGTGGTCGCGGGTTCAATTCCCGTCCGGGGCTTTTATTTTCTATTGTATTAAATATTTTTTAAAGATTTTTAGGAAATAAAGTAACCTTTATATATTAGTAGTGAAATATTATTAATAGTATATTACTACATCATTTATAGTTAGGGGTCCGTAGGGTAGCTTGGTCGATCCTTTGGGCTTTGGGAGCCTGAGACTCCGGTTCAAATCCGGGCGGACCCATTGTCCCGCCTTAGCTCAATTTGGCAGAGCGTTGGACTGTAGATCCAAATGTTGCTGGTTCAAGTCCGGCAGGCGGGATTTCAATTTTTATATATGATGAAAATTATATTTAATTGATAGTGTATAAAATATACTAGTTTGATATTCGTATGCCCTGGTGGTGTAGGGGCTATCATGTGGGCCTGTCGAGCCCGCGACTCGGGTTCAAATCCCGGCCAGGGCGCTGTAATATCTTAGTAGTATTTGTTCATATAGGCCTGTAGCTCAGTCTGGCAGAGCGCTTGGCTTTTAACCAAGCGGCCGCGGGTTCAATTCCCGTCAGGCCTGTTTCTAATTTTATATTTTAACTTTTATCTGGAGGAAAAAATTTGAAAATTGATATTCAAGACCATATGCTTGTACCAAAGCATGAAATCATGACTGATAAAGAGATTTCCGATGAATTTGGTGATGTAGATTACGATTTTAAAGATCTTCCTAAAATAAAATCTGGAGATCCAGTTGTGAAGGCTATAGGTGCAAAACCTGGAAATGTTTTAAGAATTACTCGTGAGAGTCAAACTGCTGGAGTATTTGTTACTTATAGAATTGTAGAAGATTAATATAATTTTAGAGTTGTGAAATTTAATATATGTATAATTTCTGTATTTTTTTTGTTTTTAGAAATTCATTATAATAAATTTGAACTTAGTTTGAGAGGAATTATCTATTAGGAGATAGTTATGAGTAAATTAAGAATAATGATTAAATGAATTAGTATAATTTAGGTTTATCCTATTAATCGTTTATTTTTATTTAGTTAATTATTTTTATTGCGTACGTAATGTTGGAGGATATCCATGACAGAGAATAACTGGAAATTAGTTGATGCATTTTTTGATAAATATGATTTGGTGGATCATCATATCAAGTCATACAATGATTTTGTGAATAATAGGATTCAAAATATCATTGATATTACAGAACCTATTACTTTAGACGATGGTAAATATACTTTAAAAACTGGTAAAGTTCGTATAGAAAAACCTTCCAATAAAGAAGCTGATGGTTCTCATAGTGAAATTGATCCTACTGAAGCAAGACTTAGGAATTTAAATTATTCTGCAGACATGTTTCTCGAAATGGCATTAAATGAAGACGGAGAAGAAAACGAATTAGAAGAAGTATATATTGGTGAATTACCAGTAATGCTTAAATCTGATATTTGTCATCTTAAAGGACTCAGTGCTGAAGAGTTAGTTGAAAAACATGAAGACCCTCAAGATTTAGGAGGATACTTTATTGTTAATGGTTCAGAAAGAGCTGTTGTAACAATGGAAGAAATTGCTCCAAACAAAATTATTCTTGAGCGTATTGATGAACCTGAAGATAGACATGCAAAAGCTGTTGTTACTTCTATTAAAAGTGGGTTCAGAGCAAGAATTACTTTGGAATATAAAAAACCACGTAAAAATGGTGTATTTTTAAGAATTTCATTCCCTTATCTTCCTGGAGAAATTCCATTAGTTATTTTATTAAGAGCTTTAGGATTATCTACTGATGAAGATATAATTAGGGCAATTTCTGATGATAATAATTTCCAAATGATGGTTGCAGACGATTTACAGGTTTCATCTGAAGCATTAAAATTAGATCCAAAAGAAATGAGTGGCATGGATCTTGATGAAAGAAAAGAATACATGCAAGAAGCTGCTATCAAATACATTGGTAACAGAGTTGCAAAAAACATGCCTAAGGATTATCGTTTCAAACGTGCTAAAGATGTAATTAATCGTTATTTATTACCTCATATGGGTACTGAGGAAGATAGAAGTTATGATAAAGCTATTTATTTAGCAGAAATGACTGAAATGTTATTGGAAGTTATTGAACAGAAAAGAGAACCTCACGATAAGGACCACTATACTAATAAAAGACTCAGAGTATCTGGTGACTTAATGGAAGATTTATTCAGAGTAGCTTTCACTAATTTAACTAGAGATATGAGTTATCAACTTGAAAGAAGTCTTTCTCGTGGTAAAGAACTTTCTATCAAACAAGCTGTTCGTAGTGATGTTTTAACTGAAAATATTAAACACGCTATTGCAACTGGTAATTGGGTTGGTGGAAGAGCTGGTGTAAGCCAATTATTAGATAGGACTAGTTACATGGGAACTTTATCTCACTTAAGACGTGTTGTTTCACCTTTGACTAGAAGTCAACCTCACTTTGAAGCAAGAGATTTGCACCCAACTCAATTTGGTAAAATATGTCCAAATGAAACTCCAGAGGGTCCTAACTGTGGTTTGGTAAAGAATTTAGCTTTAATGTGTAATATTTCTGAAGGTTCTGATGAACAGGAACTTAAGGATGTTATTGGAAATATGGATGTTGATATGATTTAAAGGATGTGAGATGTTTGTCTGAAAATATTAAAAAACCGGAATTAAATCAGAAAAAGGCATTTTTTTATTTTGGCTTTAGAAAAGTAGTTCCTTTTAATGAAGTTCAAAAAGCTATCACTGCATTATCAAATCTTCAAGATATTGATGATGAAATAAAAGCAAAAATTAACAGTTTTGCTGATGAAATTGATGCTTATTTTGATAGTGAAGAACTTAAAACTGATGATGAATTATCTGTTAAATTTAATAAAGGAGAACCTAGAAAAAGCTGGGAATCTTATAAAAAAGATTTGCCGGATGTTAATTTAAAAGAATTAATTGAAGATGCAGATTCTCCTAAAAGTATGAATATTAAAAAAAGCGAAAATGTGAGTGAAATCGCTTCATCTGATAATTCACCTGTCAAAACCAAAATTTATATTAATGGTGAACTTTTAGGTACTTGTGATGACCCTATAAATTTCACTTATGAAATGAGGGAAAAAAGAAGAAACGGAGAAGTTTCCAGTGAAATGAATATTACTTATTATGAAGATAATCATGAAATTTATATCTTCAATGATCCTGGTAGAGCTAGAAGACCATTAATCATTGTTAAAGATGGTGTTCCTCTTTTAACTGAAGACCATTTAAATAAAATTTCAAATGGTAAATTAAAATGGGATGAATTAATTGCTAATGGTCTTATTGAGTATTTGGATGCTGAAGAAGAAGAAAATTCATATATTGCTATGTCATTAGCTGAATTAAATTCTGAACACACTCACTTGGAAATTGACCCTGCTACTATGTTAGGTATTTGTGCAGGTATTATTCCATTCTCAGATCACAACTCTTCTCCAAGGAACACAATGGAAGCAGGTATGACAAAACAGGCTTTAGGTTTATATGTGTCAAATTATGCATTGCGTACTGATACAAGGGCACACTTATTGCACCATCCTCAAACTCCTATTGTTAAAACACGTATCATTGATTCAACTCATTATGATTTAAGACCCTCCGGTCAAAACTTTGTTGTTGCTTTAATGTCTTATGAAGGATATAACATGGAGGATGCGATGGTTATCAACAAAGGAGCACTTGAAAGAGGTTTAGCAAGATCTTCTTTCTTCAGAGCATATGATACTTCAGAGAAAAGATATGCCGGAGGTCAAGTTGATAAATTTGAAGTACCTGATAAAAATATTAAAGGATACAGATCTGAAGAATCCTACAGAAACTTAGATGAAGATGGTGTTGTTAACCCTGAATCTGCTGTAGAATCTGGTGATGTATTAATCGGTAAAACTTCACCTCCAAGATTTTTGGAAGAAGACTTTGGTACCGTTGCAGATAGAAGAAGAGAAACTTCCGTAACTGTAAGACACGGTGAAAAAGGTATTGTTGATGCAGTTCTTTTATCTGAAACTGTTGAAGGTTCAAGATTAGCAAAAATTAGAGTAAGGGATACCAGACAACCGGAATTTGGTGATAAATTCGCATCAAGACACGGTCAGAAAGGGGTTGTTGGTTTAATATTATCTCCTGAAGATATTCCATTTACTGAATTTGGTGTTGTTCCGGATTTAATTGTTAATCCTCATGCGATTCCATCAAGGATGTCTATTGGTCAGGTATTAGAAATGGTTGCAGGTAAAGCAGGTTGTCTTGAAGGTCAGCGTATTGATGCAACTCCATTTAATCAAACCTTAGAAGATGAAATCAAACAACAACTTTTAGATAATGGATTCGAATCTGCTGGTTGTGAATCTTTATACAGTGGTGTAACCGGTGAGAGAATCGATGCAGAAATATTTGTAGGTGTAGCTTATTACCAAAAATTACACCATATGACTACTGATAAAGTTTATGCTCGTTCAAGAGGTCCAGTACAAGTACTTACACGTCAACCTACTGAAGGTAGGGCACGTGAAGGTGGTTTAAGATTTGGAGAAATGGAAAGAGATTGTCTTATTGCACACGGTGCTGCTTTAACCTTAAAAGAAAGACTTCTTGACGAATCTGACAAATATGAAGCTATTGTTTGTGAAAACTGTGGTATGTTAGCAGTATATGATAAAAATAAAAATAAAAAATACTGTCCGATTTGTGGAGATGTAGAAACATATCCAGTTGAAATTTCATACGCATTTAAATTATTATTAGACGAACTCAAAAGTTTATGTATTTTCCCTAAATTAGTTTTAGGAGACAAAGCATAATTAAATTTATTAAAGGAGCCAATACATTGAAAGGATTTATAAAAAAAATAGAGCAAATCAACTTTGGGCTAATGTCTCCTGAAGATATTCGTAATATGTCTGTTGTGACTGTTGAAACTCCTGATACCTATGAAGATGATGGTTTTCCTATTGAAAAAGGTTTAATGGATCCTCGTTTAGGTGTTATTGACCCAAGTTTAGTTTGTAGAACTTGTGGTTTTAGAGGTGGGGACTGTCAAGGACATTTTGGTAGTATTGAACTTGCAAGACCTGTTATTCACATTGGTTTTGGTGATGTTATTCACAAAATATTGCGTTCTACCTGTAATGAATGTGGTCGTGTTCTTTTAAATAATGAGGAAATTGAAGAATTTACTCAAAAAATACATGAAACCATGGATAATAAGGAAAGCTTGAATGCAGTATTAAAAGAAGTTTATAGAGTTGCTAAAAGGGAATTAAAAACAATGCCTGAGAATGATGATGAGGAAATTGATCCTAAACATTGCTGTCCTCATTGTGGTGCACCTCAGGAAGCTATTCATTTAGATAAACCTGTTACTATCCGTCAGGGTGATTACAAGTTAACTGCTTCTGAAGTACGTGAAAGACTTGAAAAAATCAATGATGAAGATGCATTTGTTTTAGGTGTTAACCCTGAAGTTGCAAGACCTGAATGGTTAGTTTTAACAGTTTTACCTGTGCCACCGGTAACAGTAAGACCTTCAATTACTCTTGATACTGGTGAACGTTCAGAAGATGATTTAACTCACAAATTAGTTGATATTTTACGTATTAATCAAAGATTACTTGAGAATATGGAAGCTGGTGCTCCTCAATTAATCGTTGAAGATTTATGGGAATTATTACAATATCACGTAACAACTTACTTTGATAATGAAGCTAGTGGTGTTCCACCTGCAAGACACAGATCCGGAAGACCATTAAAAACTTTAACTCAAAGGTTAAAAGGAAAAGAAGGAAGATTCAGATCAAACCTTTCCGGTAAAAGGGTTAACTTTTCCGCTCGTACTGTAATTTCTCCAGACCCAAACATCAGTATTAATGAGGTTGGAGTTCCTGAAATGATTGCAAAAGAAGTTACTGTACCTGTATATGTAAATCAATGGAACATTGATGAGATGAAAACCTACATTGAAAATGGTCCAGATGTACACCCTGGTGCAAACTATGTAATCAGAAGAGACGGAAGAAAAATCAGAGTACGTAATGAAGAAACCAAAGATTTAATTCTTGAACAGTTAGAACCAGGTTTCATCATTGAAAGACACTTAAAAGATGGAGATATGGTTTTATTCAATCGTCAACCTTCCCTTCACAGAATGAGTATGATGGCACACGAAGTAAGAGTTTTACCTTATAAAACTTTCAGATTAAACTTATGTGTATGTCCACCATACAATGCAGACTTTGATGGAGACGAAATGAACATGCACGTTTTCCAAACTGATGAATCTCGTGCTGAAGCAAAATCATTAATGCGTGTACAGGAACACATTTTATCTCCGAGGTTCGGTGGACCTATTATCGGTGCTATTCACGACCACATTAGTGGAGCATACTTATTAACTCGTGATGGAGTTGAATTTACAGAAGAACAAGCTTTACAAATTATCAGAAAATCCCACTTAAAACTTCCTGTTTTAAAATCAGGTCAGTGGATTTTAAAAGAAGATCCTGACTTTGGTGAAGAATCATATATCATTAAAGAAAAAGGTGATATGTGGACTGGTAAAGAATTGTTCTCTTTATTATTACCTAATGATATGAATTTATCTTACAGTGCTGAGATTTCTAAATGTCCTGTTGTTTATCCTGAAGAAGATGCTAAAGTTATTATTAAAGATGGTATTCTCGTACAGGGTGTTATAGATGAATCTGCTTACGGTTCATTTTCAGGTAAAATTTTAGATAAAATTGTTAAAGAATATGGTCCTGGAAGAGCTAAAGAGTTCTTAGACAGATCTACTGACTTAGCTATCTGTGGAATTATGAAAACTGGTATTACTACCAGTTTAAATGATGAAGAAATTCCTGAAGAAGCTCAAGACCGTATTAATGAGCACTTGGATAATAAGATGGCTGAAGTAGATAAACTTGTTGAATCTTATGAAGAAGGATATCTCCAAGCTTTACCGGGTAGAAGTTTAGAAGAAACTTTAGAGATGAAAATCATGCAAGTTCTTGGGGAAGCTAGGGATATGTCTGGTAGTATTGCAGAAAATTACCTTACTATGGGTAAACAATCTGATGATGACCCATATGACCATGTTATGGCTGTAGAAAACCACTCTGTAGTAATGGCACGTACTGGTGCTAGGGCATCTATGTTGAACCTTACTCAGATTACTGCTTGTGTAGGACAACAAGCGGTTAGGGGTGGACGTATTGAAAGAGGTTATCTTAACCGTACCTTACCTCACTTTAAGAAAGGTGAGTTAGGGGCTAAAGCTAAAGGATTTGTTCACTCAAGTTATAAATCAGGTCTTGACCCAATTGAATTCTTCTTCCACGCTATGGGAGGAAGAGAAGGTCTTGTAGATACTGCGATTCGTACAGCACAATCCGGTTATATGCAAAGAAGACTTGTTAACGCATTACAAGATTTACAAGTTAAATCAACTGGACTTGTTACTGATAATCAAGGTAATGTTATTCAAACTATGTTTGGTGAAGATGGAGTAGATCCTGCAAAATCTGACTTTGGTAAACCAGCAAACTTAGATAAACTTATTGACGAAATAAGAATGGAAAGTATGGTAGGTAAGTAGGTGTAACTATGGATGATATTATAACTAAAGTAAATGATACTATTGTTCAACTTAATGAAAAAGAAGATTTAGGTATTAATTTTCCAGAAAGTTACATTGAAGATTTATCAGTTGCTTATGTTAAAAATGAGTTAACTGATGATGAATTAATGGAACTTATCCGTAAACTCAAACAAGCCTATGACCGAGCTCATGTTGAAGCTGGAGAGGCTGTTGGAACAGTAGCTGCACAATCTGTAGGTGAACCTGGTACTCAGATGACTATGCGTACTTTTCACTATGCAGGGGTAACTGAATTAAACGTTACATTAGGTCTTCCGAGACTTATTGAAATTGTTGATGCAAGAAAAGATATTGCTACTCCAACTATGGATATTTATTTTGATGAAGAAAAACGTAATGATGAAGAGTTTGTTAGAACTTTAGCTAACCAGATTGGTAAAAGTACTATCAACGATATTCTTTCTGACTTCAATTTAAATTATGGAACAATGGAAGTTGAAGCAGTTTTAGATAGCAGAAAAATAGAAGAAAAAAGGTTAAACAGAGATGATATTAACGCTGCTATCCAAAAATCTTTTAAAAAGGCTGAAATTAAAGATGATAAAATCACTATATCATCTCAAAAATCTGATTCAAAAGAACCTAAATTTGAAATTCGTGAACTTCGTCTTTTAGCTGATAAAGTTCGTGATTTACAAATCAGTGGTATAAAAGGTATAGGTAAAGTTATTATCCGTAAGGATGATAAAGAATGGATTATCCATACTGAAGGTTCTAATCTTAAAGAGATTTTAGATATGGATGGTATTGATTATAGAAGAACCACTACTAACAACATTCATGAAATTGGTGAAGTTTTAGGTATTGAAGCTGCTCGTCAGTCTATTATTAACGAAGCTCAAAATACCCTTTCAGAACAAGGTCTTAGTGTAGATGTAAGACATATTATGTTAGTTTCAGATATTATGACTTCTGAAGGAATTGTTAAATCAATCGGAAGACATGGTATTAGTGGTGAAAAATCAAGTGTTTTAGCTCGTGCAGCTTTTGAAGAAACTGGTAAACATTTACTTCGTGCAAGTATTCGTGGTGAAGTAGATGATTTAACAGGTATCATCGAAAATATTATTATTGGACAACCAATACCTCTTGGTACCGGTTCTGTCGGTGTCAAAATGGATTATAAAAATGAATAGGAGGCTAGATGA
>CADAAJ010000039.1 GCA_902785855.1 uncultured Methanobrevibacter sp.
CAACAAAGGGATGGTAATTTTATCTACCTTTGCACCGTCAGGCAGTGATGATATTGAGTTTGGTGTTGGACTTACAATGATGGCACAAAGTAGAAGCAAGTGTAATGTTGAAAATTCAATTATTGTTGACTGTCACAATTCATTTACACCTGAAAGTGGAGAAGTTCTTCCAGGAAATCCGGAAGTATTCCATTTAATTGATGTTATCGATAAAATCGATTCAAACCCTGAAAAAGCAAGTGTAAAGGTAGGATGCTTTGAAGACACCATGGAAGATTTAAGCAAACACGAAGGTGTTGGCGAAAGTGGTGTTAAAACAATGATTATTGAAGTTGATAATCAAAGAACTGCTTATGTTTTATTTGACTCCAATAATATGGAAATTGGATTTAGACAGGAAATAATGGATGCTGTAAAAGATTTAGATATTGATGAAATTGAAGTAATGACTACTGATACACACAGTGTCAATACACTTTCAAGAGGTTATAATCCTATCGGAATATCAAAACGAGAAGAGATAATAAAACATGTTAAATCATCAATTAAAAATGCACTTGATGATTTGGAAAGTGTTGAAGTAGGTACAGGAACTGAAAAAATTAAAGATCTTCAAACATTTGGTCCAAACAATTCAACAGAATTAATATCAACCATAAGTTCAGTGGTGGCAGTCAGTAAAATTATTGCGCCAATATTACTAATTACATCCTTGTTTATTGCATTTATCTGGATATTCTACGGCGGAATTTAATTAAAAAAAATAGAAGTTATAAATACATTACGAATAATGTATAAGATATAACCCATGTAAAGAAAAATGGTGAGATTCCATCCCATAACCATTGAGTAAATCCTGAAATTTCATCACCAGCCATTTTTTGAGAAAGTTGACCTACAGCATATAGTATAATTACTGCAATAAAGAATGCTAATATGTCATTTTTAAATCCAAACCAACCTGCAGTAAAACCAGCAGATAACAATGCTGAAAATAATGCTGCAACTATATGAATACTTGTAACTTTTATTGTTATGTCCATTGATATCCTCCATTAACAAATATATTAATATAATTTTAGTTATTTATAATATATTAAAGTATTCATAAAAACAAGGTGTTAACAAATGAAACCCATGTCCAATGTAGACATTTATACAATCAGTAAAGAATTAGATAATCTATTAAGTGGTGCCAGAGTAGACAAATCATTCCAACCAACAAAAGATATTGTTGTAATGAGATTTCACGTCCCTGGAACTGGTAGAATAGACCTGTTAATGCAGTGCGGTTCCAGAATACACACCAGCCAATATCCATTGGAAAATCCTTTAAATCCGCCAACATTTCCAATGCTTTTAAGAAAAAGAATTAAAGGTGCACATGTAGAAAGTGTAAGTCAACATAACTTTGATAGAATTGTTAAAATCAAAGTTAAAAAAGACAAATATTACACAATCATTGTAGAACTTTTTGATAAAGGAAATATCATTCTTTTAGATGATGAAAATAACATCATATTACCTCTTAAAAGGATTCAACAAACAGACAGAGACATCAGTTCCAAAAAAGAATATGTATTTCCTAAAGAAAAAATACTTAATCCACTTACTATCAGTGAAGATGAATTTAAGAAAATATTTAAAGAAAGTGACAGCGATATTGTAAGAACATTAGCTAGAAACGGACTTGGAAGTTTATATGCTGAAGAAATTATAGAAAGAGCAAATGAAATTATTGAAGTAGATAAAAATACTCCAAATAATGAAATAACTGAAGAACAGTTAAATGGATTGTATAAAGGATGGATAAATTTATTTGATAACCTTAAAGATGAATCTATAAAACCTCAAATTGTTAAAAATAATTCTAAAGAAGATGTTGTTCCAATTAACTTAGTTAAATATACTGATTATGAAAAAACCTTTTATGAAACATTTAACGAAGCTTGTGATGAATTTTACTCAAAAAAAGTTAATGTGGATATAAAAAATATCAAAGAATCTGCATGGAATAAAAAAGTAAATAAGTTTGAAAAAAGACTACGAATGCAGGAAGAAACACTTGATAATTTTAACAAAACTATTGAAGATAGTCAACATAAAGGAGAAGTTATTTATTCTAATTACACCACTATTGAAAACATCATGAAAGTGATTAATCAAGCTAGAGATAAGGATTATTCCTACAAAGAAATCGGAAAAATATTGAAAAATGCAAAAAAAGAAGGAATGCCTGAAGCACAAATCTATGAATCAATTGATAAATTAGGTGTTTTAACATTGGATATTGATAACACAAAATTAATGATAGATCCAAAGTTAACAATTCCTGAAAATGCTGAAAACTACTATGAAAAATCTAAAAAAGCAAAAAGAAAAACTAAAGGTGCTTTAATAGCTATTGAAAATACCAAAAAACAACTTGAAAAAATTAAATCCAAAAAAGACATTGCAATGGAAAAAATTTCTGTACCTAAAAAGAGAGTTAAGAAAAATCTGAAATGGTATGAAAAATTAAGGTGGTTTGTCAGTTCAGATAATATTTTAGTCGTTGGAGGAAGAGATGCAAACAGTAATGAAATGGTTGTAAAAAAATATTTAGAACCAAATGATATTTATTTACATGCAGATATACATGGTGCAACATCAACTGCTATAAAATTAAATGGCAGTAAAATAAATGACAATGTCCTTAAAGAATCTGGTGAGTTTGCAGCATCATTTTCATCTGCTTGGTCAAAAGGTTTCACATCCCAGGACGTGTTTTGGGTTCACCCAGACCAAGTTTCAAAAACACCTGAACCTGGAGAATTTTTACAGAAAGGATCATTTGTAATAAGAGGACATCGTAATTATATAAGAAGTGCAAGATTGAAATTAGGTATTGGAATTGTTGATTATGAAGGAAAAAGAATAATGGCCGGTCCAATTGAAGCACTTGAAGCACATTGTGATAATTTCGTTGTAATAAAACCAGGATTCATGAAAAAAGAAGCAATAGCTAAAAAAATACTAAATGAAATAAATGAAGACGATTTAATAACTCTTGATGATATAATAAGAGTATTGCCTTCTGGAAAATGTGATATCGATACAGAATACCATCAAAGAAAAAAATATGAAAAATATCAATCCTGATAATCTTTAGGATTGTATTCAAAATATTCATCAGGATTCATAACCACAACATCAATGTTTGGATTGAACTGACTTACAAAATTAGAAAAAATTGCCGGGTCTTGTTCTATAGGCGGAAATGTATTATAATGCATTGGAATAACAACTTTTGGATTTAACCACATTGAAGCAAGAGCAGCTTCAAAAGGACCCATAGTAAATTTATCTCCTATTGGAAGTAATGCAATATCAGGTTTATAAATAGAACCTATAATTTCTTTCATATCACCGAATAAACCTGTGTCTCCTGCATGAAATACTTTAGAACCATCTTCAAAAGTGATTAAAAAACTTGCTGCAGTACCACCAGGCACAATTTCTTCTACAATATCTATATCAGAAGAATGTTTAGCATCAAGCATTGTAAATTTAATGTTTCTAAAAACAAAAGACCCACCAATATTAACACTAATATTTCTTATTCCCTGTTTAGCTAAAAATAGTGAAATTTCATGAATACATGCAATAGGTGCATTAGTACTGTTAGATATTTCTAATGCATCCCCAAAATGATCTGAATGACCATGAGTGAGTAATATAATATCAGGATTTAATTCTTCAACAGGAACCTGGCATGAAGGATTATTGCTAATAAATGGGTCAATTAAAATTCTAACTCCATCATCACTTATTATTTCAAATGCAGAGTGACCTAACCATCTAATCTCCATTAGCAACACCTACACTATTAATGATGTAACTTTCATCTAAACTAGATGCAATATTCCAAACCTTTTCAAAATCAGCTCTGATACTTGAAATAGAATTTCTATCATCATAAATAGCACCATATTCAATGTCTTTTCCTTCAGAAATAATCATAGCATAAGAATCATCTGTAATCAGATTAACTGAATGAACTTTTGGAACTGTTTTTATATGAACTCCTTGTTTTAATAAAGAAGATATTAAAAACATGTAAGACATATCAGAAACATCAAATTCATTAATAATAACTCTTGAATAAATAGTAGGAACATGAGATAAAACTCTATCTGATAAATCATTTAAAGAAGGTATTTCAAGCATTATTTCTTTGTTAACATTAATAGCCAAATTATCAAAAGCTTCCTGAGAAGTCATAAAGCCTTCACCAGATAAAATATAACTTCTGAGAGATTTTGGAACCGGTAAACTTTCAGGATTATTAACATCAATTTTGATTTCTTCACTAGGTTGAGAATTATTGATTCTTTTTGGCTCTGTTAATACTTCATTAACAGGTTCTTCCTGTGCTAAAGCGGTCTGAATTTCTTCAGAATTATTATTTGGTTCCACTACAATTTCTGGAACTTCCTCAACATAATAACCACCTTTACGCCTTTTAGGAGACCTTGTAACTTTTAATGGTCTACCATAATATGGAGTAAATTTAAGCGGATTATCAAAATTAACATCATCCTCTTCATCAGGAATATTTAAAACAGCATTAGAATCATCATAAAAGTTTTCTTCATAAATATCAGTATATCCATCATCTAAATCAGAATTATTAAACTCACTTCGGACTCTTAACGGACCGTTACTATTTGAATTTTTTCCAGATTTACCAAATGCAGAACTACCCACTTCTTTAGAATCCAAAAAGTCTTTAATAATAGTAAGAGTCCTGTCAGCATTGGTGTCAATGAAATAACTAATAATAACAAGAATTCCAACAATAGCAATGAATAAACCAACTATTATTAAAATACCAAGCAAATTATAAGTAATAGTTTCATATGCAATTAAGACACCAATCACAAATAAAATAAAACCTGAAACTAATTTTATCGCATTACTCAAGATTTCACCCTTATCAATTAATCACTCTAAATTTAACTTAATATAAAATATATCTACAACCATTAATAAACCTAATGGAAAATATAAGAAAAAAAATATTGATAAAATATATAAGTAATACTTTTTTAAATAATAGTAATATTAATATAGAAAAAAATCCAAAATAAAACTGGTGAAAAACATGATCGAAATGCAAAAAATTATCAGAGAAAAATCAGGTCAAGGAGCCGCAGAATACATTTTGCTATTTGGAGGAGTTATTGTTATTGCACTGCTAGCTTTAACAATATACAGATCATATATGAACACCAGTGATGTAAGTCTAAAAGCAAAAGACGATATTATTGATGTACGAAACACCATATTGGATAATAGGACACATGTATAGCGAAAAACTTGACAATAAAGGACAAGGAAGTGCAGAATTAATATTAATCGTAGGCGGATTAATAGTAATTGTACTTCTGGTTGGAAGTTATATGTCAAATATAACTAAAAAAACAGAAACAAATATAGAAAATATCTTAAAAAAAGAAAGAGATTATATAATAAATAAAATATAAAAATAGGGAGTTAATCTCTCTATTTTTCAACAATTAAAGAAGAATTTAAAATATCTTCCCAAGATTTAGAATTAATATTATTTAATTTCATTGATGTTCTAGATAAAATTCTAATATTTTGCGGACAAGCACCTATACAAGCTCCACATAAATTACAAAAGTCTAAATTAGTGACTGCTTTTCCATCAACAATTTCAATTGCATTACATGGACATACATCCTGACAAGCATGACATGAATCGCCTTTACATATTTTTTCTTCAGTTTCAGACAATTCTAAATTACCGTCAAATGGTTTTGTAATTGAAATTGCATCAACAGGACAAATTTCAGAACACCAAGAACAATTAACACAAGATCCCTCAGAAATAAATGTTTTACCAACAATTTTTGGAGGTTCAATTTCTTCTCTCAACATACAAGTAGAACAAATCTGCTTGATTGCATCTTCTTGGCAAACTCTCTTACAAACACCACAGAAAACACATTTTGATAAATCTACCTCAATTGAATTATTTAATAAATCATTGCTTGATGTTGGAATATTTTTAATTGTAATAGCACCAACAGGACACATATCAGCACAGAAAGAACAATAAATACATTTATCTTTATTTATTTCAATTTCTCCCCTTACCAAATCTACAGGATTAGGAAGTTTTCTTTCAAACAATATTGAATCTCTTGGACAAACAGAATAACATCTGCCACAATAAACACATTCATCATCATCTATCTTAGATTCAGTTTCCCAAATAGGATATATATCCAAATCTTTAACTGATTCATCATCAATTGTTAAAGTTAATGCATCAAATGGACATGCTACAGAACATAAACCACATAAAACACAAGAATCTCCATTACATGAGAGCAAATCCATTTCTATTAAACCTCTAGCTATTGGAACAACTGGACCCAATCTTAAAGAAGAAGTAGGGCAAACATTTGTACAAATTCCACATCCTACACAATTTACATCAGAATAAGATAATTTACGGTGTTCACTACCCTCTCTTTCAATGTTAAACATGAAATCACCTTATGCTTTAGAAATAGCTTGATTAGGACAATTTTGTATGCAAAGATCACAGTCATCACATTTTTCAGGAACAATTGATACATCACCATTTTCTTCAATAATTGCACCTTGTTCACAAAGTTTTATACACAATCCTTGCACAGGACAATTTTCAATATGACCACATAAATTTTCATCAATTTTTACTACCATATAACCACCTCATCAGACCATGAAAATTAATTTTTTCATGTTCAAGTAATAATCTATCGAACTGAATATATAAACATATCGATTATTTTTTTAAGTTATAATGAATTTTCTGCGTTATCTGGTGCATTATAGAAAATAAGAAAAAAATAAAAGTTAAATTAGATTATAAAATCAAATAAACTAATAAAAAAATACAAATAAAGTTAACTGCATATAAATATCCATATAAACAAGTTTAATAGCAGTTAAGTAAAAAAAGAAATAAAATATGAAAAATCAACAAAAGTATTAAATAAAATAAAAAAAAATAAGAATAAAATCAATCCATTTTTGATAATAATGAATTTAAAATATCTTCCCATGAATTAGAATTAATATTATTTAATTTCATGGATGTTCTAGATAGTACTCTGATATTTTGCGGACAAGCACCAATACAAGCCCCACATAAATTACAGAATTTTAAATTTGTAACTGATTTATTATCTTCAATAACAATAGCTTTACATTGACATACATCCAAACATGCATGACATGAATCGCCCTTACAAATTTTATCTTCATTTTCAATTAATTCCAATGAACCTGTAAAGGGTTTTGTAATAATAATTGCATCAACAGGACATATATCCAAACACCATGAACAATTAACACATGACTCTTCAGAAATAAATGCTTTACCAACAATATCTGGAATTTTAATATCATCACTATACATACAAGTAGAACAAATCTGTCTTATTGCATCATTAGGACATACTCTCTTACAAACTCCACAGAAAATACACTTTGAAACATCTACTTCAATATGATTATTTAAAACATCATTACTATCTGATGGAATATTATTTAGTGTGATAGCCCCAGTAGGACACATATCTGCACAAAAAGAACAATAAATACATTGGTCTTCATCAACAGATATTTCACCCCTTACCAAATCAGACGGATGCGGAATTTTTCTTTCAAATAAAATTGAATCCCTTGGACAAATTGCATGACATCTGCCACAATAAATACATTCTTCATCATGAATTTTAGATTCAACATCCCATTTAGGATAGGAATCCATATCTTTAATATTAGTACCATTAATAGACAATGATAAAGAATCGAAAGGACAAGCAATAGAACATAACCCACAAAAAACACAAGAATCAGAATTTATTGAAATAAAATCCATTTCTATAAGGCCACGAGCTATTGGAACAAGTGGACCTAATTTTAATGAAGAAGTAGGACAAAGATTGACACAAATCCCACATCCTACACAAAATTTATCCCTATAAGATAAACTACGATGTTCTTCACCACTTCTTTCAATATTAAACATATTCTTCCTCATGCTTTAGATATAGCTTGATTTGGACAATTTTGTATACAAAGATCACAATCATCACAGTTTTCAGGGACAATAGATACATCCCCATTTTCCTCAATAATTGCACCTTGTTCACAAAGTTTAATACATAATCCTTGTACAGGACAATTTTCAATGTGTCCACAAAGATTAGAATCAATTTTTACTGCCATATAACCACCTCAATTTATAAATGAAAATATTTTCATTGATTAAATATCGATGCACAAATTTACATTACGATAATTTTTATTTAATGAAATTCCCTTTTTGATTAATTTCACCACGCCTAATTCGTGTTGACGAAATAGGAATTCCATCATATGCTAAAACAAAACTAACTACAACAATATCTAAAGGTTTCATACCTTTTGAAATTCTAATATTATTAATTTCAACTGCAGTAGGTTCGGTTTCTTCACTAACAACAATTGCTTCAAAATCAGCATCATAAATTGTTGTTCCATATGGATCTTCCAATGGTATTACTATGAAATTAGATTTATCACTAAAAAATGATTTAAGATTTTGCATTCTTACTTTGCAAGAATCAATATCTCCTTTTAAACCTCCAAATGCATCAGAAGTTACACCAATTTCAATTTCATCACCAATATCGAAAGCAGTGG
The DNA here is from genome assembly GCA_902785855.1 of uncultured Methanobrevibacter sp. Lineage (GTDB taxonomy): Archaea > Methanobacteriota > Methanobacteria > Methanobacteriales > Methanobacteriaceae > Methanocatella. Next base: position 8,752 of record CADAAJ010000039.1, read on the forward strand.
ACAACAATTTTTTATGACCATCATGAAACTTATCGAAAGTTCCCCCAACAGCTACCTTTTTATATTTTTTAGAATTCATAATAGTGTCCTAAATTAGATTGTTTCAATATTTGAATCCATCTAACCATAATGCAAAAATCATTCAAATATTTAAATTAATAAGTAATTTTTCTAAAATCAGCAAATATTAAACTAAATACGGATTAAAAAAATAATTACATATTGTTAATAAATTTGTAGATTTAATATATTAATCTTTTCTAAAATTCTTAAAAAATGAAAATCTATAAAAAAATAAAAAAAAAGAAAAAAAATAAGATAAAAATAGTTAATTAAAATGCAATACTAGCAAAATGACCTTTTAAAGAATAGGAATGAGTATTCCAATTAACTATTTTACCAAAAGAGTTTCTAGAACTTGTAGCATCAGCAACAACCCAATTTCCATCTACATATACTTGGGTCCAGACATGTCCATATACGCCCCCACTTGAAAATACACAAGTACCATGAACATACCTAGCAGGAAGGTTTGCAGTTCTAAACATAGCTACAAGTAAATGTGAATGATCAACACAATTTCCTTTTCTAGCATTTAAAGTACCGACAGCACCATATCTAGTATCATAATAGAAACTATATGATATAGTATCTCTTACATAATTAAATAAAGCAGTAGCTTTTTCTTTATTAGATTTACAACCTTTAATCACTTTATTAACAACAGATTTAATTTTAGCATTGTTAACCTGACAGTTAGTTGAAGCTTTAAGATAAATTGCCAATGAACTTGGATATTTAGTAGGAGCATTTGAATTCAATGATTTAATCTCAACTGAAGATGGTAACTTACTGTGTCCACCATAATAATTAAGAATTCTTGAAAACGCATACACAATACCTTTAAATCCAATTTTTCCAATTTTAGTATTGGCATAATTTGGCATTTTACCCTTGTCGTCAGCATATTTAATAATCTTTTTAGCAAGAGTTACAAATTTAGTAAATTTGCCTAAATCAGATGCATCTTTAGGTTTGGTTGGATCATTTACATGTTTAATTATAACTTTGGATCCTTTACCTGAATTTATATTTACAATAGCCTTTGAAGCTAAATATAAATAATCTGAAATGGAGAATTTAGAATCACCAATTTTAACATTGGAAGGTAACTTGCCATGTTTTTCAACATAAGTTTTGATTTTTTTAGATGCTGCTACAATCTGTTTGACTGTAACAGTTTTACCTACCTGAATATCTGATGAACCAGAAACTGATTCATAAGTATAATTGATAGAATAATCTCCATCAGATAAAACTCCTAAATTAATTTCTGCAATACCACTGGAATTAGTGGTTTTATTATATGATTTACCTTCGAAAGTAAATACAACTGTTTTATTTTCAAGAGGTTTATCTTTTGCATCAACTAATTTAGTTTTATAAGTAACATTAGTACCTTGGTCATAAATTTTGTCATTTCCAACAATTTTAGTTCCGTTAACCAAAATATTTTTAGTTACAGTATCAGAACTATAACACTTATCTGAAACCAAAGTTTTAATGGTATAATAACCTACACCATTAGTTATATTTAATTTTGCAATACCTTTTGAGTTTGTTTTGTAAGAATATTTTGCACCATCAATTGTTGATTTAACATTTACATTCTTAAGTGGATTTCCGGATTTATCTTTAACAGTAACTTCATATTGGGAACCGTCACTATAATTCATGACTAAATCATTGGCAGTCAATACAACAGGAGCTTTTGAAATGACAACGTTTTTAGAACCACTTGCATATCCATAGGAACCTTTTGAAGAATATGCATATTTCATTTTATAAGTACCTGGAGTAATATCACCAATAGCAACTTTTGCAATACCTTTACTATTAGTTTTAGCTTTTAATGAATTGCCATTAATTTTAAATTTAATGACTTTATTAGCAAAAGCTTTACCATTATTAGTAAGTTTAGCCTTGAATTTTGATCCATCATTATAATTCATTTTTAAAGCAGAAGCTGTTAATTTAGTTGATGGATAATTAACTGTTAAATATCCTTTTCCAGAATCAGAATAATAATTTTTAGTACCGTCAAATTTATAACTAATTTTATATGAACCCTTTTTAAGAGGAGATATAGGAATAGTAGCTATTCCTTTTTTATTAGTTTTTGCAGTGACAGTTTTATTATTATATTTAAAAGATACTTTTGCATTTTTTATTAAAACTTTGTGTTTTGATTTTAATAATAATTTAACAGAAGATTGTACATTTGGAATGACACTTTTACTTTTTGGCTTAATGGTAGTTTTATCCTTTTTAACTACAACACTATTGTAAATTTTTTCACCAGAATATGGATTGGTAGTTGAAATTGTATATTTGCCTGCAGGCAAACGTTTAATGTTAAGTTTAGCAACACCTTTAGCGTCAGTAGTTTTAGTATACTTTTTACCATTAATTTTAAAAGTAACTTTTGTATTAGTCAATGGATCACAATCTTTCCAAAATGTAACTTTATATGTGGAAGTATATCCATAATATTTAGAAACATCTTTTCCGATTGCAGATGAAAATACTTTAACTGACCTTGAAATTGAAGATGAAGAATAATTTGCACTACCAGCATAATTTACTACAGCAACATAAGTACCCATTTTAAGGGCATTTGCTTTGATTAAAGCAGTGCCATTTGCATCAGTATATGCTGAATAGGATTTACCTTCAAGACTTAAAGAAACAAGCTGATTAATTAAAGCATTACCTGACTTATCTTTTAATGTTACTTTGAAATATGTAGCTGATTTTGAAAAATGAGAATCAGATACATTTAATTCTGTTGATATGGAAGCGGAGTTATTACCCTCACCAGCAGCAATAACATCATCATCAGTTAAAAAATCACCGATAATCCCATTATCACTTGAACCAGAATTACTTGCAACAATATCATTAGAATATCCCATATTATCCATATAATTAGAATCATTATTGGAATAATATTTTAAATTATCAGTATGAGAATTAACAATATTAGTATTTGAGACAGAATCCTCGCTAGAAACTTCTAATTTATCATCAGTAGATAATGTATCAACATCACTACCAATTAAATTTGAATATTCTATATTAGAAGCATTATTTAAATCGCTAGCACTAACAGAACCTACGATGAGGAATACTGAAAATACAATTGATATAAATAATACTTTGTTTTTTATTGAAATTTTTCCACCTCTTAGTTCTCATTACGAAAATTTTAAGTAAAATACGATTATACTAGAATTATAGTAGTATTTCATAATGAGTGGATAAAGTTTATTAATTTTATCTTATATAAATCTTTTTGAAACTTTAAAAACTTAAAAACACATTAAAACAACGTAAATTAATAAAAATAAATTAAAAATATATATAAATTTAAAATAAAAGAACAAATATGTGGAATTAATCTTAGATAAAGTTAAATAGCTCAGATATAAAATAAAAAATTAAAAAGACAATGAAAAATAAAATTTAAATTAAATGGCCTTTTATAAGTTAAATCAGTATAACATCGGATATTATAATAAAATTAAACTAATTATTATATTATTCAATAAAAATAACATGATTCACAATAATAATATTAAAAATAAGTAATTTAACTAAAAAACAAAAATTACCCTGAAATAAAAAAAGTTGATTAAATGTTATATGAAAAAAATATCTTTCTAAAAAATTATAAAAACATCCAAATTAGGTTCGCACTGACATATCCGAATATATATAGAACCGCAATGTCCTCCTTAGGATACAATATATTATATAATTGTATTAATGAACGTGAAGACACATGGTGTGAAAGAATAATATTTCCAAACATAAAATCAATTGAATCTGAAACTTCCAGTAAACATTTTAATATTATAAGTTTTTCACTGCAATTTGAAGAAGATTATTTTAATGTATTGAAAATGTTAAAAGACAGTGAAATACCACTTAAACGAAAAGATCGTGGAGAAAATGATCCTTTAATAATTGCGGGAGGTCCATGTGCAACTGCAAATCCTATGCCCCTATCTGATTATATAGATGTTTTTATTATTGGAGAAGGTGAAGAAGTAATAAATAATCTTTTAGATTGTTATTTGAATTCAAAAAAAGATTTAAAAGAATATTTAAATATATCTGGATTATACATTCCAGAATATGACAATAAAACAAAAATATCCATTATAAAAAATATGGATGATGCATATCATATTACACAACCAGTATTAAGCAACAGTGATGATGAAACATTTCAAAATGTTTTTAATAATACTATAATGTTAAATGTATCAAGAGGATGTAGTAGAGGATGTCGATTTTGTATGTCATCTTATCTTTACAGACCTATGAGGCAAAGTAATTATAAAAAATTAATTGATATAGCTATAAAAAATCGTGAAAATACCGGTCTTAATAAAATAACATTAATAGGAGCTGCAGTTTCAGATTATGAAAATTTAGAAATCTTAATAAAATCTCTTGAAAAAGAAGGTTTTCAAATTTCCACACCTTCTTTAAGAATTGAAAGTTTAACAATGAATACATTAAAAATATTAAAACAAAGTGGTCTTAAAACAATAACTTTAGCGCCGGAAAGTATTGCAAAGCTAAGAAAAGTAATAAATAAAGACATACAAGAAGAAAAAATTTTTACAGTAATAAGAAATGCGGTGGAATTAGACTTTAATATTAAATTATATTTCTTAATTGGAATACCTGGAGAAACTATGGATGATATTGAAGAATTATGTAATTATATGAAATCCATAGCAAATATGCACAATAATTTAAAAAGTGTTAAGTTCAGTGTTAATCCTCTTATTCCAAAACCACAAACACCACTACAATGGGAAGTTTATGACTTTAAAGATATTAAGAAAAAAACAAGATATATAAAAAATGAAATGAAAAAATATAATATAAAATGTGAAAGTCCTAAAAAAGGACTTGTTCAATATATATTATCTTGTGGAAATAGAGCAATTGGTGAAGTTATTGAAAAATCATTAACAAAAAAAATTACTCTAAAAGAATGGAAAGAATTAATCCCAGATTATACTATTGATGATACCTTACCATGGAATAACATTGATGTAGGAGTTAGTGAAAGATTTTTAAAAATAGAGAATAAAAGACTTCGCACACTCAAACAAACACCATGGTGTGAAATATCAGAATGTTATAATTGTGGTGCATGTGAAAATAATTACTCGAAAAAAATAAATTTACAATAATGGTGAAAATATGGTAAATCCTGCAAGCAGAACAAACTCAATTGAATTGTCTCAAATTAGAAAAATGTTTGAAGTGACAAATCCAAATGCAATAAATTTAGGAATTGGTGAACCTGATTTTAATGTTCCGGAACACATTAAAGAAGCAATGAAAAAATCAATTGATGATAATGATACACACTACACTCCAAACAAAGGATATATAGAATTAAGAGAAGAAATTGTTAAAAAATTTAAAACTGACAATAATATAAAAACAAATCCTGAAAACATTATTGTTACAGTTGGGGCTAGTGAAGCATTATACATGTGTGCTCAGGCTTTTATAGAAAAAGGAGATGAAGTAATATTACCTAACCCAAGTTTTTTATCATATGAAGCATGCATCAATTTATCAAATGGAAAAACAATTCCTGTTGACTGTAAAATGGAAAATGAATTTAAATTAAAAGTAGAAGACGTACAAGATAAGATAACAAAAAACACCAAAGCAATAATATTAAATTCACCTTCAAATCCAACAGGAGCAGTAATGGAAAAAGAAGACATAAAAGCAATTGCAGATTTGTCAATGGATAATGATTTTATAATTATATCTGATGAAATATATGAAAAAATAATTTATAATAAAAAACATTACTCACCAGGCGCTTATAGTGATAATGTCATCACATTAAACGGATTTTCAAAAACTTATGCAATGACTGGTTTAAGAATTGGCTATTTAACTGCAAATGAAAATTTCTGTGAAGAACTTCTTAAAATCCACCAATATAATATAGCATGTGCAAGTACCACATCACAAAGAGGAGCATATGCTGCATTAACA
>CADAAJ010000040.1 GCA_902785855.1 uncultured Methanobrevibacter sp.
GAAGAGTTCCAAGAAAAGTTAAATGGGTTAAAGAATGATTCAAAAAAGTTTTGTAATGATGAAACCAGACGCTGTTCAAAGACGTCTTATGGGTAAAATATTATCCCGTTTTGAAGAAAAAGGTCTTCAAATCGTTGCTTGTAAATTAATTCAAATTGATGAAAATTTAGCAAAAACTCATTATGGAGAACATGCTGATAAACCATTTTTCCCAAGTTTAGTTGAATATATTACTTCTTCACCATCTCTTGCTATGGTAATTGAAGGAGAAGAAGCTATTACTACTATTAGGAAATTAGTTGGTGCAACCAATCCTTTAGAAGCAGACCTTGGAACTATTAGAGGAGATTTTGGTATGGATACTGGTAGAAATATCATTCATGCATCTGATGCTCCTGAATCTGCTGAAAGAGAAATTGGTCTTTTCTTTAATGAAGATGAAATTTGTGATTATCAAATTGTTGATAATGATTTAATTTATGAATAAATTAAGATTAAAAAAAGTTATTATTTAAGAAGATATTATGAAAATCAGATCCCCGATTGTATCAGTTTTAGGACATGTAGACCATGGAAAAACTTCACTGTTAGATTATATTAGGGGCAGTACTATTGCTGATAAAGAAGCAGGTGGTATTACTCAACATATTGGTGCTACTGAAATTCCTAATGATACTATTGAAGAAATCTGTGGAAACTTTATATCAAAGTTAACTATCAAAGATTTAATTCCAGGATTATTCTTTATTGATACTCCAGGTCACGCAGCATTTACCAGTTTGAGAAAACGTGGTGGTGCATTAGCTGATTTGGCAGTATTGATTGTTGATATTAATGATGGATTTAAACCTCAAACATATGAAGCATTAAATATTCTTAAAATGTATAAAACTCCATTCATAGTCGTAGCCAATAAAATTGATATGATTTATGGTTGGGATTCAATTGAAGGAAGTTCATTTAAAGAATCTTTTGATAATCAGGCTCAAAGTGTTAAACAAGAGTTAGACACTAAACTTTATGAAATTGTAGGAACTCTTCACAAAGAAGGATTCCAGTCTGAAAGATTTGATAGAATAAGCAATTTTGCTTCACAAATAAGTATTATTCCAATTAGTGCCAGAACTGGTGAAGGTATTATTGAAGTTTTAGCTATGTTATTAGGTCTTGCACAGGAATATTTAACAGAGCAACTTGAAATCAATGAAAACGCTCCTGCAAAAGGTACTGTTTTGGAAATTAAAGAGGAAGTTGGTTTAGGTCTTACTGTTGATAGTATTATTTATGATGGTGTTTTAAGAACTAATGATGAAATTGCTTTGATGACATCTTCAAATGAAGTATTAACTACTAAAATCAGATCTATTTTAAGACCTCTCCCACTTGAAGAAATGAGAGATTCTAAAAAGAAATTTCAAAAATTTGATGAAGTTGTTGCAGCTGCAGGTATTAAAATAGCTGCTCCTAATTTAGATGATGTTGTTTCTGGTTCTCCACTTAGAGTATTAAGTGAAGATGAAAATGTGGAAGAAGAATTATTAAAAGAACTTGAAGATATTACTATTGATACTGAAGATGAAGGTATTTTAGTTAAAGCAGATACATTAGGTTCTCTTGAAGCTATTATTAAGTTATTAAAAGAAATGGAAATTCCAATCCGTGAAGCTGATATTGGTGATGTGAATAGAAGAGATATTATTAATTCATCTATTGCTTTAAATGAAAACAAACAATTTGGAGCAATTATTGCTTTCAATGTTAATGTTCATCCTAACTCTGAAGAAAATCTTAACAATTCTGATGTTAAACTCTTTAAAGGAGATGTTATTTATCAACTTATTGAAGAGTATGAATTGTGGATCGATGAAATTGAACAGGCTAAGAAAAAAGCATTCTATGATGCTATTATTAAACCAGCAAAATTTATGGTTTTACCTAAATTAGTATTCCGTCAAAGTAAACCTGCTATTGTCGGTATCGAAGTTGTTAGTGGAACTGTAAAACAAGGTCAAAGTCTTATTAATAAAAATGGTGAGTATGTTGGTGTAATAGCCAGTATGGAAGATAAAGGTGAAACATTACCAGATATTTCTAGAGGGCAAAGAGTTGCAATGGCTATTGATGATGCTATTGCTGGAAAACATTTTGATGAAGGGGATGAATTATATGTTGATGTCCCTGAAAAACATTATAAATTTGTTGAAAGAGAATTTAAAGATAAATTAACTGAAGATGAATACGAAACTCTCTACGAATTTGTTGATATTAAACGTATTCAGGATTCTGATTGGGGCAAATTCGGTCTTTTCGAATAATAATTATTAAGGTTTAAAAAAAATATGGAGGAATACCATGGCATTTAAAATAGTTGTGTCTAATAAAGCTGAAACTCATCAAATGGAAGTTGATGATGCTAAAGCTCTTAATGGATTAGTCATCGGTGATGAATTTGATGGTGCAGTTATCGGTTTAGATGGTTACACTTTAAAAATTACCGGTGGTAGTGATAAAAACGGTTTTACCATGAAAAAAGATGTTCCAGGTACCAGAAGAATTAAAAGTTTATTAAGTGGTGGTATTGGATATCATCCTAAAGCAAATGGTGTAAAAAGAAGAAAAACCGTTAGAGGAAATGCTATTGCTGATGATATTGTGCAAATAAATACTGTAGTTACTCAAGCTGGAAGTAAATCAATAGCTGATATTATTGGTGCTGATGAAGAAGAGGAAGAATAGTTTTACTATTTTTCTTATTAACTTTATATTAAATTAAAAAAAGGTGGTTATCTGTGAATGTACAGTCAGATGTTAACATAGGTTTAGTGGGTCATGTAGACCATGGTAAGACTACTCTTACTAAAGCATTATCAGGAATATGGACTGATACTCACAGTGAAGAAACAAAAAGAGGTATTTCTATTCGTTTAGGTTATGCTGATATTGAATTCAGGAAATGTCCTGAATGTGGCGAACCGGAATGTTATACTACTTCTGAAAAATGTGAAAACTGTGGAAGTGAAACTGAATTAATTAGAAAAGTATCATTTGTTGATGCTCCAGGTCACGAAACTCTTATGGCAACCATGTTATCTGGTGCTGCAATTATGGATGGTGCAGTGTTAGTTATTGCTGCTAACGAGTCTTGTCCACAACCACAAACAAAAGAACATCTTATGGCACTTGATGTTATTGGTGTAAAAGATGTTATCGTAGTTCAAAATAAAATTGATATTGTTTCAAAAGAAAGAGCTATTGAAAGTTATAATGAAATTAAGGAATTTGTTAAAGGTACTTGTGCTGAAGATGCTTTAATTATACCTGTATCTGCTCAACAAGGAGCTAATATAGATATATTAATTGAAGCAATGCTTAAACAAATTCAACCTCCAGAAAGAAATGTCAAAGACAATGCTTTAATGCATGTTGCAAGATCATTTGATATTAACAAACCTGGTTCAGGTGCTAATAAAATTAAAGGTGGAGTTATTGGTGGAACTTTAGTCCAAGGGTCATTTAAAGTTGGAGATACAATTGAAATTAGACCTGGTCCTACTAATAACGGTAATAGAATTACTTTAAAATCTGAAATTATTGGTCTTGAAGCTAATGGTGAACATGTTGATGAAATTGGTCCTGGAGGACTTGTAGGTATCGCAACTAAATTAGATCCATCTTTAACTAAATCAGATTCATTATCTGGAACTGTTGCTGGTGAAGAAGGTACTTTACCTGAAGTAATGGACAGTTTTAAAATGGAAGCTAATTTACTTGATCGTGTAGTAGGTACTAAAGAAGAACGTGACGTTGCTCCTATTAAAATTAAAGAGCCTTTAATGATTAATTGTGGTACAACAACTACAATTGGTGTTGTTACTTCTACTAAGAAAAACAATGTTGAAGTTACTCTTAAATTGCCAGTTTGTGCAAGTTCTGGAGATAGGGTTGCTTTAAGTCGTAGAGTTGGGGCTCGTTGGAGATTAATTGGTTACGGTATTATAAAATAAGGTGAATAATGAACTCTAAAGAAGTTGTAATAGATACCAATTTTTTTATGGTTCCTTTTCAGTTCAATGTGGATATTATCACTGAACTTGAAAATTTATTACCTTCTTATAAATTAACTACTCCAAACTTTGTTATCAATGAATTGAAGGGTTTAAAAAGAAATAACAAAGGCAAAATAAGGCTAAATGCAAATTTGGCTTTAAAGTTAGCTAATTCTTCAAAAGTTGAAATAAAGGATATTTCATTACTGGAAAATGAAACTGTGGATGATGCGTTACTTAGAGTTTCAGAAGTTTTAGCTACAAATGATATAGATTTAAAAAATCGTGCAAAAAATAAAGGTATTACAATAGTATATTTAAGACAAAAGAAATATATTGTTGTAGAAGGTAAAATATAATATTAATTAAACTTATTAAAAAATGAGGGATTACTTTGTATTATAAGACAAAAATTGAGGATACAGTAAGAATACCGCCTTACAGATTCGACAATCCTCTTGAAGAAGTCGCTATTCAGACTTTAAACGAAACCTATGAAGGCCGTTTAGATAAAAAACTTGGTTTACTTATTTGTGTTGATGCAATAGATGAAATTAGTGAAGGAAAACTCATTATGGGTGATGGAGCTTCATATCATAATGTTGTTTTTGAAGCAATTTTCTTTAAACCAGAACAACATGAGATTTTTGATGGTGAAGTAATTGATATTGTTGATTACGGTGCTTTTGTAAGAATTGGACCTATGGATGGTTTAATTCATGTATCACAAGTTACTGATGACTTTATTAATTATGATGCTAAAAGAGGTGCATTAATTGCTAAAGAATCTAATAAAACTTTGGATATAGGAGATTTAGTTAGAGCTAGAGCAGTTAGTGTTTCTATCAAAGATGAATCTACCAATAATATTGAAAATAATAAAAACTCAAAAATTCCACTTACTATGAGACAAACCAATTTAGGTAGATTTGAATGGATTGAAGAAGCAAAACAAAAAAGTAAGAAGGGTAAAGAATGAAAGCATGTACTGTTTGTAAAATGATTTCAAGTAAAGATCACTGTCCTGCCTGTGGAAATCCTACTTCAGATAACTGGAGTGGTCTTTTAATTATCACTGACCCAGAAGAATCTGAGTTAGCTCGTGAAATTAATATTGAAATCCCAGGTGAATACTGTTTAAGAGTTAGATAGAGGTTTTTTTGTGTTACGTTTAGATGCAGAATTAAATAAAGATATAATCGCTGAGCTTAAAAAGCCATTAGGTAAATTATATCCTAACTTTGAAGATGCTATTGATGAAATTAAATCTTCTGAGTTTTTAATTTCTGTTGGAGATGCGACTTTTAATAATCTCACAAAATATGAATTATATCCGAATATTGGAATAATTGATAATTTAATTCAAAGAAAAAATCATACTCATGAAATTATACGTGCAGATCATATTTTAAAAGCTGATAATCCTGCGGGAACTATTACTGATGATCTATGGGAAACCATAGGCAAAGCTCTTGAATTATCTAACACTGGCGAATGTTATGTAATTGAAGTAGTTGGGGAAGAAGATCTTGCAGTTCTTCCTTGTATTTTAATGGCAAACCCAGAATCAACCATTTTATATGGTCAACCAAATGAAGGATTGGTTCTTTTAAAAGTATCTGACTTAAAAAATAAAGCTCAAAAGCTTATTGATGGATTTATCAAAGAATAAATTAAGAGGTTTTATCATGGAAATTGAATTTATTGAAGAAAAAGAAAATAAAGTATTTAACAGAAAAGAAATTACTTTTTATGTTGATTATGATGGTGAAGCAACACCTAAAATTTTAGATATTAAATCAAAATTAGTTGCTTTATTAAACACCAAAAAAGAGTTACTTGTAGTTGACAATGTACAACCTCATTATGGTGAACCTAAAGCTTTAGGTTATGCTAAAGTTTATGGTACTGTTGATGATTTAACTTACATTGAAACTAATCATGTTTTAGCTAAAAATGAAGAAGTAGCTGAAGCAGCTGATGAAACTGAAGAAGCTGAAGAAGAAGCTAGTGAAGAAGTAGCTGAAGAAGAAGCAGAAGAATAGGTGATTGATATGGTAAAAAAATCTGATTTATATAAAGTTGACGGAGACAAAATTGAGAGAAAAAACCAAATTTGTCCTCGTTGTGGTGAAGGTGTATTTATGGCTGACCATGGTGACAGAGTTGCTTGTGGTAAATGCGGATACACTGAAATGAAAAAATAAGATTTTTTAAATCTTTACTCTTTTTTTTTATTTATTTTTTTTAATTTTAATCATTTTTAAGAAGGGATTCTTTTGGATAATATTAGAAATGGTCGTTTTAAGACTGGTATGACAGATGAAGCAGCTATTTATACTTCATCACTTGAAGCTGATAAAATTATTTTTGAAGCAGATATAAAAACTAATTTTGCACACACATCAATGTTAAAACATGAAGGAATAATTGATGAAAATATTGCAGATAAAATTTTATGTGCTTTAGACCAACTTAAACAGGAAGGTTATGATGCTTTAGTTTTTGATCCTTCTGTTGAAGATGTTCACATGGCAATTGAAAATTATGTAACATCTAAAATTGGGCCTGAAGCAGGTTTTATGCACACTGCTAAATCTCGTAATGATCAGGTTGCATGTGATGTTAGATTAGTTTTAAGAGAAAAAATAGAGGAAATTCAAATTGGCATTCTGGAGTTTATTGAAGGTTTAGTTGAAATGGCAGGCCAACATTTGGAGGATGTTTTCATTGGTTTTACTCATCTTCAGCATGCTCAACCAATTACAATTGCTCATCATTTAATGGCTCATGTTCAAGCCCTTAAAAGAGATTATGAACGTTTAGCTGATACATATAAACGTGTAAACTTAAATCCTTTAGGTTCAGCAGCCATGGCTACTACTAGTTTTCCAATTAACAGACAATTAACAACAGATTTATTGGGCTTTGATGCATATCTGGAAAATTCTATGGATGGAGTTTCATCAAGAGATTTCATTGCTGAAGCTGTTTTTGATTTTGTTTCTCTTTCAACTACATTATCAAAGATTTGTGAAGAGCTTATACTTTGGAGTACTTATGAATTTGGAGTTATTGATATGGCTGATGAATATTCATCAACATCATCTATTATGCCTCAAAAGAAAAATCCCGATGTAGCTGAACTTGCAAGAGGTAAATGCAGTATTGTAAATGGTGAACTTGTTACAATTTTAACTATTCTTAAAGCAATTCCTTATACTTATAATAGGGATTTACAGGAAATTACTCCACATTTATGGAATTCCATTTTTGTAACTCAAGATACATTATCTATTGTAACTAAAATGTTACTTTCTGTTAAATTTAATGTAGACAGATGCATTGAACTTGCAGGTAAAAATTTTGCTACAGCTACTGATTTAGCAGATATTATGGTTCGTGAAAAACAAATTCCTTTCAGAACTGCTCATAAAATTGTCGGAAGAATTGTTAATGAAGCCAGTAATAATAAAATGGATGAAAAAGACATTACTTCTGATTTTATTGATAAAATTGCAGTTGAATTAGGTTTTGATGAATTACATCTTTCTGATGATTTAATTCAAAGAGCTTTAAATCCAACTGAAAATGTAAGAATAAGGGCTGTTGTCGGTGGGCCTGCTCCGGAAATGGTTGAAATTGCTCGTAATAATATTAAAGAATTTTTAAATGAAGAATTTGAAAAACATGGAATTTAATTTTCCATTTTCTTTTTTTTATAGATTTGATTAAAAATAGTGAGTTATTGGTTTTATTATTTTTTGAAACTCATATTAATTTAGGTATTCCTAAACTTTATATAGTAATTTAAATTAATATTATAATGTGGATATAATCTTTTGATTATTGAAGCATGTTGAGGTATTATAGAAAACTTATTTTATGTAAATAAGTATGGCTCAGCTTCTATTTTACCTCATCATTAAATTTATTCTTCTTTTTGATGTTTTTCTGATTCTAAATAGTTTTCATGAATTTCATCAGCTAATTCCTTATTACCTTCTATAATAGGGCCTGTATAATCACAATCTTCACAAACCCATTGTGACCAGTTTTGAGGAATAATCCATTGAACATTTGTAGAACCACATCTTGGACAAATTTTATGCATTTAAAAACCTCCATATATTATTTAAATTACATTATCATTTTTATAGTTTGTAAAAACTCCATATTAAGTCTAATGCCTCTCCAGGTTCCAAAGCCCCGGTTCGGGTTTCTCTTAAAATTCTCTGTATTGAAAATTTTTTCATATGAGTAAAATTTTTATGAACTTCATAAAGAAGGGGACAACCAAAACCTTTAAACTCACGTAAATCATAGTTTCTGATTAAGGATTTTATCTCTTGCTTACCAACTGATAAACTTGCTGGAAGGTTCAAGCGATATAATGAATCTTCCTGTAAATTTATACATTGACTACCAGTTGCAAGCATATCACCAAATATAATTATTGGAATTTCTTTACTTTTTGCATATTCCTTAACAAGTTGGGATGTATTTTTAGAACATCTTCCACAGGGATGAATACTTCCGGATAAGGATTCTTTAATGATATCTGAATAATCAGTTTTTATGTATTCATGTTTAATGTCTAAATATTCAGTTACTGTTGAAATATTTTTCTTAAATTGATTAGGAAGGATTATTGTTCCTGGATCAACTGTAACAGCTATAGGATTAAAACCTAATTTTTTAGCTAAAATTAATGAAAAGCTACTGTCAACACCACCAGATAAAGCAACAACTGCTTCATTATTTTTAGATTCATCAAATACATTATTGTTAAAATAATTTTCAAAATCAAAACTGTATATATTATTTAATTTTTCTTCAATTGTTTTGTATAAATTTTTTAATCCAACAGAGTTTAAATTATTATTTTTCACTGTTTTTTTAGATAATTTAAGTTTATATTCTTTATTTAAAAAATCACCATAAGATTCAACATGTATACTGTTTAATTTTAATTTTTCTTTTAATTTTCCAACTACCCATCCACCTTTTCCAATAACTGCAGATTTATCCGGTCTGTCTTCAGTGATAATCCATAATTCATTTGTATCTTCATTGAAATATATCTCTTCTATGAAAATATTTACATTTTCATGTCCAATTTCATTTCTTATGGCATAAATTTCATCTAAAATAAATTCCTTTTTAAACATACTAACACATAATTTGATTATAACTGAATGCTTTTTTAAAATTATAATTTAATATATTACTTTTAATATAAATATTTTTAATTAAAATTAGAGGTTTTAATCGTGAAATATAGAAAATTGGGAAATACTGGAATTGAAGTATCTGAAATTGCTTTTGGAGCTGAATTTTTAGTTGAAAGACCTTACGAAGATACAGAAGAATTAATTAAAGCATGTGAAGCTAATGGAATTAATTTTTTGGACTGTTGGATGAGTGAACCTGATGTACGTTCACATTTAGGTCGTGCAATTAAAAACAATCGTGAAAATTGGATTATTCAGGGACACATTGGTTCAACATGGCAAAATAATCAGTATGTTAGGACTCGTGATATGGATAAAGTAATTCCAGCATTTGAGGATTTTATGGAAAGATTTCAAATTGATACTTTGGATTTTGGAATGATTCATTATGTGGACCAGATTGAAGATTATAATGAGATAATGGAAGGTCCATTTATTGAATATGTTAGAAAACTAAAAAAAGAAGGAGTTATAGAACACATTGGTTTAAGTACACATAATCCTGATATTGGTCTTTTGGCAGCCCGTAATCCTGAAATAGAACTGTTGATGTTTTCAATAAATCCTTCATATGATATGTTTGGGGCAATGGAAGATATTGAAGAGTACAGACGTGATGATGTATATACTGATGATTTATCTAGTTTAAATCCTCAAAGAGCAGAATTATATGAATTATGTGAAGAAAATGGAACTGCAATCACAGTAATGAAAGGTTTTGCTGGTGGAACTTTATTGTCTGATGAAACATCACCTTTCGGTGTTAGTCTAACACCAGTTCAATGTATTCATTATGCATTAAGTCAAAAAGGTGTTTCAAGTATTTTTGTTGGTGTTAAAAATGTTGAAGAACTTGAGGAATCTTTAAAATATTTTGATGCTAATGAATCTGAAAAAGATTATGCTGAAGTTCTTAATAATGCTCCTAAACATTCATTTGAAGGTCAATGCACATACTGTGGACATTGTGCACCCTGCACCTCAGAAATTGATATTGCAATGGTAAATAAATTATTTGATCTTGCAAAAAATCAGGAAAAAGTTCCTGACAGTATTCAAGAACATTATAATAATTTAAAATATAATGCCAGTGATTGTATTGCCTGTGGGGACTGTGAAGAGAGATGCCCATTTAAGGTCCATATTGTAGATGTAATGCTTGATGCACAGGATTTATTTGGATTTTAAGTTAATTGTTTTTTAACAATTATTTTATTTTTTTAATTAATTCAATTTGACATTGTATAATCCTATTGTCAGTTTTTTAAAAAATAATATTATTTTTCTTTAAAATTTCTTTTTTTACAAATATTTAATTACTTAATTTAATATAATTATATAGTGATATTTTATTAGGGTATGTGATATTATGATAAAAAAAATCATTAATGAACTAAAAAACTTTGATGAAACAACTATTCTTTATTCAAATATTGGTGGAGATAAAGAAAATGGTTTAATAAAAGAAGTGCAGCATGAAATTCCAAAAAATAATTTAATTAATTTTTCTAAAGATAATAAAATTAAATTAAATAGCTTATTTATGGCAGGTATTAATTTAGTATTAAATAAGTTTAATTTTTCAAACAAATCATTAATATTCTGTGGGAATAATATTCCTTTTGCATGTGAGTTTGAAAATAGAAAAATAACTGTTGAAGAGTATTTGCATGCAATTGATAAAAAATATAGTGAAATTCTTGATTATGCTGATGAATCAATGGATGATTTACTTAAAGAATTAAATTTAAACCCTGAATTTTATATAAATTTCGATGACTCCATAAAACCTTCTAATAATTATTCTAATCATATTAATATTCATGAAGTGGATGAAAATATCATAATATCATTTTTCTACAATAATGCCCTATATACAAAGGAGTTCATTAATTTATTCTTACAAAGTCTTGAAATTATACTAAATAAAATACTTAATTGTGAAATCAATAAAAATGCTATTTCAGATTTAGCACTTGTTGGCGAAAAAACTGATATCGATTTCATTGATGTTGACATACCTTATATTCACAAAAGATTTGAAAAACAGGCTTTAGAAAATCCTGATAGTATAGCTCTTGTTGCAAGTGATGGAAAATTCACATACAAAGAATTAAACATGCAGGCAAATCGTATTGCAAATGCTTTGATTAAAAAAGGAGTTAAACCAAGAAGCAATATTTTAGTAATGCTTCAACGTGATAGTAATTTAATTACAGCTATTTTAGGTATTTTAAAAGCAGGTTGTGCATTTGTACCAATAGATATTGATTATCCTCAGAAAAGAATTGATTATATTTATGAAAATTCTCAGGCAGATTATATAATAACTAATGATGGGGCTAATAATTCTTTAATTGTTTCTGATTTAGTTAAAGAAAATAACTCATCATCTCCGGATATTGAGTTAAAACCTGATGATTTAGCTTATATGATTTATACTTCCGGTTCAACAGGTAATCCTAAAGGTGTGATGATTTCTCATGAAAATATTGCAAATCTCTTTTCTGAAAATCCAGATAACATTATTTATAATGCATATAAAAATATGAAAAAGACTCTTGCAATTACTACAGTGTCTTTTGATACATTTTTACTTGATTTTAATGCTTTAACATTTGGTTTGGAAGTTGTACTTGCAAATGACAGTGAAATTAAAAATATTGAAGAATTAACTACTTTAATTAAAAAAGAAAAACCTGATGCTTTAACTTTCACAACACCTTCAAGGTTTTTACAATATATGGAATATGATAAGTTTGTAGGGGAATTATCTGGATTTAAATATTTGGCTGTTGGTGGAGAAATACTTCCAAAAGAGTTAGTCAGTAAAGTTGTAGCTAACAGTGATGCAGAAATATTCAATATTTACGGTCCAACTGAAACAACAGTAACTTGTAACTCAATATCAATTAGAGATCCAGATAAAATAAGTGTTGGAAAAGCATTACACAACTATGTAACTGATATTAGAGATATCGATGGTAAATTACTTCCAAAAGGTGTTATGGGCGAATTATATATTGGTGGTGTTGGTGTATCAAAAGGATATTATAATCTGGATGATAAAACCAAAGAAGTATTCTTAACAATTAATGATATTCCTTATTATAAAAGTGGAGATTATGCTGTTGAACTTTCTAATGGAGAATTTGATATTAAAGGAAGAATTGATAATCAAATTAAACTAAGAGGATTAAGAATAGAAATTGGAGAAATTGAAGCAAATATTTCCAAATATCCTCATATTAAACAAAATGTTGTTGTTATTAAAAAGATTAATAATAATGATCATATCTGTGCTTACTTTACATCAGATGAAGAAATTAATATTTCTGATTTAAAAGAATATTTAAACAGTAAATTAACTAAATATATGGTTCCAACTGTTTTTACACAAATTGATGAGATGCCTCAGACTCCTAATGGAAAAACAGATAAAAAACAATTACCAGAACCAAAACTTGAATTAGAATTAATACAACCTGAAAATGAAACTGAAAAAGAAATATTTGATATGGTTGCAGATATTACAAAAACAAAAGAATTCGGTACAACTGATGATTTATATGCAGTTGGTTTTACATCTTTATCATTAATGAAACTGAATGTATCTATATTTGAAAAATATGATTTAAATTTAAATATTATTGAAATTTTAAAAGAACCAACAATTAAAAATATTGTAAAACAAATTAATTTAAATAAAGATGAATCATCTGATTTAAATAGATTAATCGAATCATCTAAAGATATTCAATATTATCCATTAACCAATAATCAATTGGGAATCTATTATGAATGTATTCAAAGTGATATAGAAGCATATTACAACTTGCCTTCAATTATACGTTTTGACAACACTGTTAATCCAGAAAAATTAAAAAATGCTATTGAAGAAGTCATTAACACATATTCTTATCTTAAAACAAGAATCGTATCTCACAATGGGGAATTAATGCAAAAAAGAGATGATTCTCTTGAAATTGAGGATATAAATATTGTTGAAATTGATGATATTTCCAATGATGAAATCAAAAGAAAAAATGTTAAATCATTTGAGTTGGAAAATAATCAGCTATTCAGATTTAAAATTTATAAAACAGATTCTGAAACAATTTTATTTACAGATATTCATCATATAATTTCTGATGGTGATTCATTAGATACTTTATTTAAAAATATTGCAAATGCTTATAATGGGGTGGAAATTGAAAAAGAAAGTGTTGATGGATATGTCAATAGTCTCATTGAAAAAGAATTTGAATCTAGTGATGAATTTGAATTTTCTAAAAAATATTTCCATGAACAGTTAACAAAAGATATTGAATCAACAATTTTAACACCTAATCTTAATGGAAATCAGGATGAAGGTAATTTAAAATCTGTTTGTAAAAATATTTATTCAGATAAAATATTTAAATTCTGTGCTGATAGAAGAATTAGTCCAAATGTATTGTTTATGGCTACTACTATTTTAAACTTAAATAAATTCACATTTTCCGATAAAACATTATTTGCAACAATTTTCAATGGAAGGTCAAATCCGAATTATTTTAATACACAGGCATTTTTGGTAAAAACATTACCTGTCATATCAGTTAATGAAGACAGAACTTTAACAATAGAGGCTTTCTTAGATAATGTTAATAAGGATTGGAAGGACATTATAAAGCACAGTAATTATCCTTATACTGAACTTTCACATGAGTTCCAATTACAACCGGAATTTTTCTATTCCTACAACAACCGTGCAGAAGAATATGTGGAAATTAATGGCAATAATTATGATATTGAATACTTAGAAACTGTTGAAGCTAATTATAAAATCAACTTTGAAGTTAATGAAACTAAAAATGGATTGGAAGTAAATATTATTTATAATGATCAGTTATATAGTGAAGATTACATTGAATTGTTTTTAAATTGCATTGTATCAACTGTTAATCAATTTATAAATGAGGATATTTCTAAATTAAGAATTAAAGATATTGAATTAGAATCTTCTCATGATATTCCAACTTTTACACCAGTTGAAAATCCTATTCTTCATGAACGTTTTGAAAAACAGGTTGAATTAAAATCAGATGATGTTGCTCTTGTTGCTACTGATAAGACATTTACATATTCTGAACTTAATATTAAAGCT
>CADAAJ010000041.1 GCA_902785855.1 uncultured Methanobrevibacter sp.
CTCTACCTTCCTCTCTACCTTCTTTCTTACCTTCATCCCACCATTCTTTACGGTCATCTTTCAAATATTTTGCAATAGCACCCTCAATTTTAACAGCCATTTGAATCACCTCAATTAATTCCTTTTGTTTTTCTTCACCAACATACTCCACAATATTCAAATACATTCCCATAACGATTTCGTTTAAAATATTTGATGGAATACATTCTTTTTTATTACCAATTAAATAACAAATTTCTTCTACAACTTCAGATTCACTTTGAATTAACTCAAAAAGAGGAAGAGCAATTAAAAGTGAACATTCACCTTGTGTTAAGATAACATTATTTTTAAATTTTTCTTTAATTATCTCAAATTCCCTTTGTTTATTAAAATTTTTTGTTTTAATAATTCTTGGATGAAACGTAACGTCCTGTTCACAGTATTGTTTAATATTACCAGATTTTGGAATAACAATTATAATTGATTCAACATCTATTTTTTCTTTACAATAGACTTTACGATAGTAATCAAATACTTGTTTTAAATCCCTAGATCTAATTGAATTTTTTTTAAACTCAAAAATTATGATTTTACCGGACTTTGTAATAACCGTGAAATCTAAAAAATTATTGAAAATTTTCAATTTATCCTTTTTATTCATTGTTATCATCTCAGTAGGTAAAATATCATCTATTTCCTCGTCAATGTCCAATACTTTAAGAATATTATTCAAAAAATACATGAAACAAAGTTTTGTAAATAAATCCCGATTTTTTTGATTAATAACACTGATATTATTACCTCCATTTAAATACTAATTATTTTCATGATTAATCTCACCAATATTTTATTTAAAGAAATATATAAAGTATTTGTGATAAATAAAGATAATATAACATTTTAATTTAAATTTAACATGAAAATATCAATTATACACTTTAATCAAAAATTAAATCGAAATAAAAAAATATACTTATCACCGTCCAATTAAATTTAATTCATTAATATATCATTATATATTAAATAAAGTATTAATATTTTATTATTTTTGAAAATAATCTAAAATAAAACTATTAATACAATTTTACTTAATAAAATCAATTTTATGTGATGATAACAATAATACCAAGTCAATACAATTTTACTAATATAATACATTTATGTATAAAAAGTTACAAAGTTGATAATAACAAAGAAATGGGGGAATTCAATGAATAGAAAATTTTTGATAATGGCAATATTGACAATATTTTTAGTCGGTATGGTATGTGCATTTGCATGTGAACCAGTTAATGCAAAACCTATTGTAAAGGTTAAAAAAGAAAATAATCACTTCAAAGCAAAATTCAAATATAAAGGACACAAATATACAGCAAAACTTAAAAAGAATAAAAAAATGACCAAATATTACGACGATAAAGTTTATGATACAACAAAAAAGAAAGGTGGTCGATTATTCAGATTATACCATTCCACCTATTCAGATGGTTGGGGAAAAGTAGGATGGAATTTTTGTAAGCTAAGAGAGGGTTCATGGGATTCACATCTTTACTACAAAATTAAATGGGTTTAATTCAATAATTAGATAAAAAACTTTATATAAAGACATTTTTTTAGATATCAAAACCTGAAACATTTTTTAAAATGTCAATTTAAAAATATTGACATTATTTTTTTATTTTTTCACATATTAAATAATATATCACCCTTAATCAAATAATTATAAAAAATAACCTACTAAATTTTATTAATTACAGGTCATATATAATTAACCATGAATGAAAATGATTTTTTAAAATATGCAAAAGAAGGAAAAACAATTGAAGCTTTATCCGAGTATCATGAAATATGCACTGATTTACTTTTAAAAGCAACTAAAATTAAAATGAAACTTAATTGCGAATATCACACAGAAGAAGAAATCAGAGAAATTTTTGCTGAGCTTACATCAAGTGAAGTTAATGAAACTTTAAGTATTGTTCCTCCTTTTCATACTGACTGTGGAAAAAACATTGTCATTGGTGAAAATGTATTTATAAATTCTAATTGCACCATGCAGGACCAGGGCGGAATATATATTGGTGATGATGTTTTAATTGGCCATAATACTTGTTTACTAACTTTAAATCATGACCCTGACCCTGAAAAACGTGGAAATTTACATCCAAGCCCAATTCATATTGAAGATAAAGTCTGGTTAGGTTCAAATGTTACTGTTCTTCCAGGTGTTAGAATTAAAAAAGGAGCCATTGTTGCAGCAGGAGCAGTTGTTACAAAAGATGTTGATGAAAACACTGTTGTTGGAGGAGTACCAGCTAAAGTAATTAAAAAAATCAATGAATAATAACTTAATTTCATTTTTCAATTTAAAAATAAATTTCAATAAAAATATATATCTTGCATAACATATTAAAAACTAATTTAAAAGGACTGTTTATTATGTTAAGTATTAATCAATGTTATTTAGATTTTGTTGATAAAATATTAAAAAGCGGAAAGGAAACATATAAAGACTCCAACCACCATTTAATGGAAAGTTTAGGGAATTTTTACATTATTGATGATCCTTTAAACTTAAAATTTGAAGCTAAATACCAACATCACACAACTGAAATGATGCTTTCAGATATTAAAGCCGGAAAGTATGAGATTGAAGGATGCCCAATTAAAAGTGATGCTTTATATGAATATGTTAAATCTGCTGAAAATCCAGATGATCAGGGATTTGTATACACTTACCCAAATCGTATTTTCGCACATTTTGATATTGATCAGTTCAACACAATGAAAGAAAGAATTTTAACAGCCACTGGTTCAAACAGAGCTGTTGCAGTAACAATAGACCCTCAACTTGATTCAGATCGTGAAGATATTCCTTGTCTTCAATTCCTACAATGCCTTGTTCGTGACAATAAATTAACAATTCACTGTCTATTTAGAAGTAATGATATTTATGGTGCATTTTACTCAAATATGTTTTTCATTACTTATTTAGGACTTAAAATGAAAGAAGAAGTTAATAAAGAATTATTGGGTGAAAAATTAAACTTTGGTGGAGTTCATTATCACTCAACATCAGGACATATTTATAATACCGATTTAAAAGCAGCCCGTAAATTAATAAAAGCAAATAAATAAGGTTTTAAAACCTTATTTAATTATTATCTTATTTTTATTTTTCAATTTACCATATTTTGTATAAATTATATATTTACCTGCCTTATATGGATTTTTAAGTTTTAAAATTGCCAAGCCTTTTTTATTGGTTTTAATCTTATATATTTTACCTTTAAACTTGAATTTAACAACTTTGTTTTTAAGTTTTATACCATTACTTTTTAGTAATTTAGCCTTAAAATTAATTGTTTTAGATTTTTTAACCTTGATATTTTTGGTTATTAATATAGTTTTAACAACAATCTTATTTGAAACTTTAAATCCTTTATATTCAGCAGTTATTTTATAAGTTCCAGGTTTTAAATTAATTTTAAGTGATGCATATCCTTTACTGTCTGTTTTTACAACATGATTTTGTCCATTGATTTTGAATGTAACATCCAATCCGCTTACATATTTTCCATTATCATCACATACTCTAACAGAATAGTATTTTCCAGCCCCATAATACATCTTCAGATTGGAATTTTTGGTAATTCTATTAATAACATCGATTTTATGAGTTTTAACTTCACCAGTTTCCTCATTTGTTATAATTACATCATAATTTCCAGAATTAAGTTTGACATTAACAGAAATCAAACCGTTATTGTCACTTGTTAGAGAATATAAAACACCACCTAAAAGAATTGTAGCTTTTTTATTTGTAAGGATATTACCATTACTGTCAAGTAAAGTAACTTTATATGGTGAATTATATGCAAATACATTACTTGATGTTACAATAGTTGATTTAACTTCTATATTTACATTTAAACTAGAGCGAATATATTCATCATCACCTATAAATGAAACACGTGTATAATACTTTCCATTTTGTAATTTAACATTGAAAAATGCTACACCTTCAGCATTGGTTCTTGATTTATATGTTTTACTTCCAAATACAAGGTAAAGATCCCTATCAGGAATAATATTTCCATTTTTATCCTTTAAAATAGCTGAGTATACTCCACCATAGAAAAGTGATTTATCTGATGCTTCAATTTTAGTGTCCACATGAACAATGTCAAATGAACCGATTATATCACTTGCATTGTAAATTGAACTGACCAATTTAATAGAGTATGCATAGCTACCCTTTTCAAGATTATTAAGATTCATTTCAACAATGCCATAATTTGATTTATATGTAGTGTTTTTATTGTTAAAATTAAGAATAACATTATATTCCAAAGCACAATTTGGAATACTTGTAGTTAAAATAGCATTATTCTCATAAATATTAATGGAAAAAGTTAAATTAATGTTCATTTTAGAAACATTTAATGATTTTGAAGAATTTGAAGGATTATAAAGATAATCTTCAAGATATACTGCTTCAATAGTATTTAAACCAGTTTTAGTAAATACATAATTGAATTTTGCAGTACCATTAATAACATTTGTATGAACACAATCTCCAGAGAAGTTAAATCTGACATTTCCAACTTTTACAGGATTATTATTAATGTCTACAATTACAGCAGTTACATTTACCGGATTGTTGGCACCATTACTTATTACTGTTAAATTCATTTTAGTATCTATTTTTAAAAGTTCAAATGATTTATTCGTATAAGAAGGCTCATAGTAAAATAAATCATTATAATATGCAGATACTGAAAGATTGTCAGGAATTAAATAAATATTTTCCAAAATTGCAATACCATTTCTAACTTCTACAGTGTAGTTTTTATCCTCAACATTAAAGACAACAAAACCTGTTTTAACAGGATTATTATCCAAATCCACCACATATGCTGTAATATTGATTGGATTATATTTTCCTGAAATATTTATTGAAATATTTGTTTTTACTAAAGGATTTGCAATTTCAATTGTAATGTTTGAAGGATTATAACCAACAGCAGAAAATTTAGCAGTTATATTGTCATTTACCAGATTAATTGGTATTTTAACATGTGAATTTGATATTGCATAGACATATGTTTTATTTTGTATGGTAAATTCAATATTTCCATGTTCAATCAAATATCCATATTGGTTATAAACACTGGCTATCAAATCTGCCTTTGAGTGATCTTTATTATCCAGGATTAATTTAATGGTTGTGTTTATTGGATTTAATATTGTGAATGCTTTAATACATGCTACCTGAGATAAATAAGTATGGTCAGGATATTCTCCTTTTAATGTGTATAAATCTTTCCAGTTAACACCGTCATAACTTAAAAATGAAATGCCGTTATAATAATATTCTTTGTTAAGACTCATTTTTTCAGAGATTGGAACACCTGCATCACCGATTTGGTTAATTTTAAAGATTACTTCAAAAACATCCCCTTTATTAAGTGAAATAAAATCATCCAATTGTATTGTAGAATAACTTGCTTTTGAAAATCCTGATTTTACTGCTTTTAAAGCACCATTGACATATATTGATAAATCCCAGTTAGTATTTTTTACAAAATATGTTGAAACAGCAGTTAGATATTCTCTGTCGGTTGATGTGAATAAATTTTTATACCATACTGTTGATGCAGTATTATAAAAGTAATCAGTTTTAGCTATATCATACTGATAATTTTTATCATATTTTATAGCATCATCCAAAATAAATGTAAATGCGGTTGAGTTATCGCCTATTTTAAGACATGAAGTATCATAATATGATACGTAAAAGTAACCATCATTACCCCAATTATTTCCCCAGCTGTTTTTTGCTATCCATGCACCACGACCAGGAGCATTAGGAATATAAAAATCATCATCCCAACCAACTAAAACCACAGCATGATCAGAAAAAGCACTACCCTTATAATACTGAACATAAGCATCAACTTTTGAATTGTAATATGCTGTCATGTAAATACCTGAACAAACGGCACCATAATCCCTAATAGCTTTTTTAACTTCATAATTATCTGTGAAACTATTTCTACTTACATATACTATGTTTTGAACATGAGCAATACTGCTAAGTAATGGAGATATAGCTGATTTTGCATCATATAAATCATCCCTATCCAAAACAGGGCCAAACCATCCTGTAAGATAACCAACACCCATATCCAGATATCCGCCAGTATTAGGCTCCACTAACCAACCATAATCAGAATATTTGGATGCTAGGTTTTTCATGTTTTCCTCTGATAAATCAAGATTAACTCCTGATGCCTTTAAAATACAGGACTCCAAAGTTGCTAAGATTGAAAATGACCAGCAGTTACCCCCATCCATTTGATCTTTAACCGGTGTAACATAACCCAAATCCTTTGAACTGTAATAAGAAGGAAGAACATCATAAGATGCATTATATTTATATAAAGAATAGTTATCATTTAAATATAATCTTATTTTTAACTCAGCATCATAATAATCATTGAAATAGGCTGCAGAATTATTCAAATAATTATTTCTGTTAATATTTGTATGATTGATTAAAATTGATAAAAAGGCACCACCATAATAATCCGCTTTATTGTTAGTAAATGTATTATCTAAAACATTAGCATATTCAACTCCATCAACCAGCAACCCACCACCATTTCTTGCGCTGTTGTTAATAAATTTGGAATTTGATAAAGTAATATTTCCATAAATCTGATAAACTGCACCCCCTTCATATTTTGCAGAATTATTAAATAGATAAATGTTATTTAAATTAGAATTAGATTCAATCAATGTTAAAGCAGCTCCAAAAGTAGCTTTTGAAGATGAAATATTTAAATCATTGGCATTTAATGTTGAATGTTTAAGATAAATTGCTCCCCCAGCATTCTTAATAGCAGAATTGTTTAGGAATTTAGATTTTTCAATTTTAACATTGCCTTTTAAACCATTGGCATTATAAGCTATTGCACCGCCGAATCTATAAGCAGTATTGTTTATAAAATTACATTCAACAACCTGTAAAATTCCACCAGTAGAATAGATTGCACCACCATAATCTGCATTATTATTTATAAAAGTACAATTGGTTAAATATACATTATAACTTGGAGATGAAGAATAAATAGCTCCTCCAAAACTATCTGAATAGCTTCCTGTTTTTGTAGCAGTTGAATTGGCAAAAATGGTATTTGAAGCAATTAAATCTCCCTGATTGAATATAGATATTCTCAACAATGAAACATCTTTTAAAACAATATTAGAATTTACAACCAGTGAGGCATCATTACCTTTAATAATAGTTTTTAAAGCATCTTCACCATAAAATGATATATTTGTATGTGTTTTTAATTGAGAAAAATCATATTCTCCATTAGCAAGATGTATTCTTGAATTGTCAAGAATTCTTTCATCTTTTAATGTTTTATAAGGATTTGAAATTGATCCATCACCATGGTCATGTGCTGCATTACAATCAAAATAAAAATCATAGCTATCATCAGATAACAAATCATCAGAAGTAATATTGTCAGCTGCAAAAGTATGTGGAATAATAACCAATGACATAAATATTATTAATAGTAAAATTACTCCATTATATTTTATTTTCAATTAAAATACCTCCAATTTTAATAAATCCTAATATTATTTTTAACTTTCAGGGCACCATATTTAGTATATATTTTATAATTACCTGACTTATAGTTGTTTTTGATTTTTAAAACTGCTTTTCCTTTTTTGTTTGTTTTGACTTTATATGATTTTTTCATGAATTTAAACTTGATTTTTTTATTTTTCAATATTTTACCGTCAGAGTTTAAAATTTTAGCACTAAATTTGATTGGTTTTGATTTTTTAACCTTTATATTTTTAGTAATTATAGTTGATTTAACATTTATTTTGTTAAATACTTTATATCCTCTGCATTCAACTTCAACATTGTAGAAAGCAGGTTTTAGATTTAAACTAATGAAAGCATAACCATTGGAATCTGAAAATACATTATATGTTTTACCACCTACTTTAATACTTACCGTAATACCTCCAGCAAAATTACCATTATCATCACAAACTCTAACTTTATATGTTGTTTTTGCAGTATAATAGACATTTAAATCTGTGTTTTGTGTGATTCTTTTTACAACTTCAATATTTTGATTTAAAACATCCTCAGTTTGAGTATTTACAACATTCAAAGAATAAATTCCCGATTCCAAATTTATATTAATAGACACATAACCGTTAGCATCACTTATTACTTCATATAAAATACCATTTAATGTAATTTTTACCTTTCCATTAGCTAAAGGATTTAAATATTTATTTAAAACTCTTAGTTTAAGATTAGAATTTGTTGCATAAACTTTATTTGTCAATATTATGCTGGAATCAATATGTATTGAAGATGCAGATTCTGTTGGTAAATAAGTATCATCTCCTTTGAATTTTACAAATACCGGATAATTTCCTTTAAATAAATTTATATTTACTGAAATTTTACCATTATCAGTTGTTGAATTAAATATTTCTCCACCAATGTTAATTTCTAAAGATTTATTATTTAGTAAATTCCCATAAATATCTTTAAAATAAATAATATAATCAACTCCGCTATTTTGTGAAGTATTTAATTCATTTAGAATAATTTGTGTTCTTTTAACTTGGATGAATCTGGAATCTTCAATGTCATGTGCTAGGTAAACTGCATCATAGAGATGAATTTTAAATTCATTTACACCATAATCAAGTCCTGATACATTAAATAACAATTTACCATCATTTGTTTTTTTAGAATAATTCTTATCCCCGATAGTTATTATTACACTTTCATTAATTGGCTGAGATATTGAAATATTAAATAAAATTGAATCCAAATTAACAGTAGCCTGATTTAGATACATGTCCACATCAATTTTTTTAACATTAATAGTGGTTGAGTTATATGATGATGTAAATTCATCTGATATAAATACTGCAGATATGTCATTATCTCCTCTTTTAAAATTATGTGTGATAGATGCAACACCGTCTTTAACATCAACCCTTTGCATATAACCTGAAAGGTTAAATAAAACATATCCAGAATTAATAATTAATCCTTCCTTATTTAAGATAAATGCATTAATTGTTACCGGATTATATTCATTGTAATCAATTTGTAAGTTTAAAAATGTATCAATTGGAGATAAAATTGTAAATGCTTTAATACAGGCAACTTTTTGGTCTATATAATGGCTGTCGTAACCTTCATCATACTCATATAAATCCTCCCAGTTATTACCGTCAAAGCTTATGTATGATATTTTTTTGGAATTATACATATTATTGAAAAAGAATGCTTCGGATACCGGCACATTAGCCATAGATGAAGTTTTTATTTTAAATACAACTTCAAATACATCCCCTACTTTAAGTGGAATAATCTTATTTAAATTTAAGGTATAATACCCTGGATTGGAAAATCCTGATTTTGTCTGTTTTAAAACATTATTTACATAAACAGAAAACTCCCAATTAGTATCGAATTCAAAATAAGTAGATACAGCAGCTAAAAATTCATTATCAGTTGCTGTGAATATATTTTTATACCAGACAGTATCCTGATAAGAGGATAAAAAATTGGAATTAGCTATATCATACTGATAATTCTTATCAAATTTAATAGTATCATTTAAAATAAATGTAAAAGCTGATGCATCATCTCCAGCAGGCATACAACTGACATCATAATATGAAACATAGAAATATCCATCATCTCCCCAATCACTGCCCCAACTGTTTTTAACTATCCATGCACCACGATAATTGCGACCTAATACTATATTATCATCCCATCCAACCAATACTACAGCATGGTCTGAGTCATAACTTCCTCTATAACATTGCCCATATGCACCAATACTTCTAATATATTCCGCATCCATATAAAGACTGGTTGATACAGCACCATAATCCATAATTGCTCTTTTTATTCCATCATTATCACTTATGGAATTTCTTTTAAGATATTTTACATTTTGAACATGCATAATACCATTCATTGCAGGAGATAACACAGAAATAGGATCATATACATCAGATTTTTCTAAAACTGGACCAAGCCAGCTTACAAGATATCCTAAAGCCTGATCATCATATCCTCCTTCATTGGTGTCAAAATTCCACCCATATCTTGAATATAGAGAAGCGATATTTTTCATATTTTCTTCAGAAAGATCCAATGATGGTCCGCCAGCTTTTAAAATACATGATTCAAGAGTGGCTAAAGGTGCAAAAGCCCAACAGTTACCACCATCCAGCTGATTTTTAATAGAAGTAACATAACCTAAATCAGCAGAATTATAATAGCTAGGAAGAGCTGTGCTGTTGAAATTATAATGATATTGAGAATAATTACCAGAGCTTATAATTAAACTCGGTTGGGCATCTTCAAATATATCATTGCTAAATACTGCAGAATTATTGTTGTAGTTATTATTGGTAATTTTAAATTTATTGAAAATAGAATAAATTCCTCCAGCATAATATTTTGCTTTATTGTTAATAAAATCATTATTTATAATATTAGCTGATGTTAAAGAATCGACAAATAAAGCTCCACCATTATATGCATAATTATTTAAAAATTTGGAATTTGATATGTCTAATTTAGCGTAAATTTGATAGATAACTCCACCATCGTAACCTGCAGTATTGTTAAATGCATAAATATTTTTTAAACTGGAAGTTGTGTTAAGAAGTGAAACTGCACCTCCCATTACAGCACTGCAAGAAGTAAAATTGATTCCTTCAGCATCAAAAGTAGACATTTTTAAATATATTGCTCCACCGGCATTATGGAGTGAAGTATCATTAATGAATTTTGAATTTTTAAGTCTGATTTGTGGTTTGTAATTGTTATATGGATTACCTGCTATTGCACCACCATAACTGTAAGCAGTATTGTTAATAAACTGACAGTCATAAGCCTGTAAAACTCCACCACAAATATAAATTGCACCACCATAATCAGCATTATTATTGGTGAATGTGCAGTTGTTTAAATAAACATTGTATTTGTTTAAACTTGAATAAATTGCTCCACCAAAAATATGGCCATAATCCTCGTCAATATAACCTGATGAACCTGTAAAAATCACATTAGAAGCATTAAGTTTTCCAAGATTGTTAATGGTTAATTTAGTAACTGTAAGATTTTTAAGAATTACACCTTTAATAGACAATGAGGAATCAAATCCTTTAAGTATAGTTTTATCTGCATCATTTCCAAGAAATGTTATATTCCTATAAGTTTTTGATGGATTAAAATTATATTCTCCATTGGCCAAATGAATAATTGTATTATCATAACTTATATTATGTTTAAAATCTTTATATGGATTTAAAATAGACCCGTCACCACCTTCATCAGCATTACTGTCAAAATAATATTCCACAGGTTCTAAAGAAAGTAAATCCTCTTTACAAGCAATATCTGTAGAATTATCTGCTGCAAATACTGATGGAGATATAATTAATAAAAATAATAATAAAGTAAAACATATTATTAAATAATTAGCTCCTTTAAACAAAATAAAACACCCCAAAATTATTAGTAATAGGTAACTTTATTTTTCATAATATAAATAGTTGAAGCAATTATTTAATTTTAATAATGTTTTTAACTTTTAAACTACCTGATTTAGTATAAATTGGATATTTACCAGATTTAAATTTATTTTTTATTTTTAAAACTGCTTTTCCTTTTTTATTGGTTTTAACCTTATATGTTTTTTTCATGAATTTAAATTTAACCATTGACTTTTTTAAAAGCTGACCATTAGATTTAAAGAATTGTGCATTGAATTTAATTGTTTTTCCTTTTTTAACTTTAATATTTTTAGTAATAATAGTGGTTTTAACAGTATATTTATTTTCAACTTTGAATCCTTTAAACTCAGCAGTTACAGTGTAATTATTAGGTTTCAATCTGATTTTTAAATTAGCCTTACCATTTGCATCAGTTTTTTCAGTGTATACTTTAGAACCTATTGTAAATAAAACATCTGCATTAGCTAAAGGATTACCATCATCATCTAAAACACAGACACTATAAGGTAAATCAGCTCCGTAATACATTACAATATTGGAATTTTGATATATTCTGTTTACAACATTAATATTTTGAGTTTTTACCTCACCAGTAACAGGATTTGTTATAGTAATCTTATAATTTCCAGAAGCAAAGTCAATTGGTAGAGATACATATCCATTAAAACTTACAAGTTTAATCTCTTTATCATTCACTTTAACTGTTAATTCTTTATTTATTGAAGATTTACCATCACCATCAAGTATATTAAATGAATATATTGAATTATATGTTTTAGTTGCATCCTGTGAAACAATAGTAGTTAAAATAGTTATTGTTGAGTTTTTAGAAATGGCAAGATAATCCTCATCACCAGCAAATGAAGTATCTACTCTATAAACACCATTATTTAAATCAAAATAAATTAAAGCACGTCCGTTACTATCAGTTTTATTTTTATAACTCAAATTATTAATTTTAAATTGAATTTCCTTATTTAAAAGAGGATTATTATCTCCATCAGTTAAATAAATAGCAAATTGATTGTTTTTTAAATAATACAAAGTTACATCACTTGCATTTAACTGAGTATTGTAATTATAAACTTTAAACTGATCAGTTACATTATTTGAATCATAAAGGAAACTATTCAAATAAGCTTTAACTGCATAATCTCCAATGTTTAAATTATCAAAAGTAAAAACACAACTACCATTTACTGAAGTTTTATTTGATATGTCATTATTTAATGATAAATAAACTACCTCATTAATCTTTCTTGAAAAATTAACAGTAATTTCAACATTATTTACATTTTTATTAATCACTAAAGTCATATCAACATCAGTTTTTGATATATCTAAAGAAACATTATTCTTAGAAGCTGCATATTCATTGTTTACATTATAAAATGCGTAAATAGTTTGAGGACCGGTTAAATTAAACTGGTG
Source organism: uncultured Methanobrevibacter sp. (assembly GCA_902785855.1). Lineage (GTDB taxonomy): Archaea > Methanobacteriota > Methanobacteria > Methanobacteriales > Methanobacteriaceae > Methanocatella. The sequence continues at coordinate 13,015 of CADAAJ010000041.1, forward strand.
TAAAATTGAAGCTTTACCATCTTTAATGTTAACTGTATAATTTTTATTTTGAATAGTAAATGTAACATTACCAACAGAAACTCCATATCCATACTGATTAATTACTAATGCGGTGAAATTAACCGGATTTAAATTAGTATCATAAATCAATGTAAGGTTTGTAGAAAATGGAAGATCAAATGTAGTTTGAACAGTTGATAAATTAAATCCTTCATTGGTATATTCTGCAGAAATTTCAAAATTATTTTTATTAATAGGTAAAGATAATTTAGCTATTCCATTTTTAACTACAACATTATAATCCACACCATCAACATGGAATAATACATTTCCACCAGGTACAAGATATCCGTATTGATTGAAAACTTTTGCATCAACAACCAGATTATTATCAATAATATTTGCTAAAAGATTAATTGAAGTGTTTAATTTATCAAATACAGTGAATGCTTTAATACAAGCAACCTGAGAATCATATGTATGAGAAGTATATTTCCACTCTAAATTAAAGAAATCTACCCAGTTTTCACCATCATAACTAATAAATGAAGTACCTGATTTATATAATCCTTTCATGAAACTAATTTTTTCAGAAATCGGAACACCAGCATCGCCAGAAACATTTATTTTAAAGACAACTTCAAAAATATCTCCTGCTTTTAAAGGAATATAACTATTTAAATCAAAAGTATAATATCCTGGAGAAGTAAAACCACTTTGTTTTAATTTAAACTGGTTGTTGACATAAATTGAAAATTCATAATTAGTTTCTTTTTCAAATATTGTTGAAACAGCAGCAATATACTCATCATCAGTTGCTGTGAATTTGTTTTTATACCATACAATACTGGATGAATTTAAAAAGAAATCTGATTTACCCTGAATATCATATTGATAATTTTTATCAAATTTAACTGTATCATTTAAAACAAATGTAAATACAGAATCAGATTTTCCAATAGGAACACAACTTGTATCATAATATGAAACATAATAATATCCGTGGTCTCCAGAATTTGAACCCCAACTATTTTTAATTATCCATCCACCATTTGCCGGAGCACCATCAAATTGTAAATCATCATCCCAGCCGACAATGACAATTGCATGATTAGCTGAAGTTCCACCAGTATAATATTGTTTATCCCCTCTAAATGAAGAATAAATAGGTGAATAGACAGCACCATAATCCATAATAGCTTTTTTTATTTCATCATTGTCTGTGAAGTTTTTTCTCTGGAAAAATACTACATTTTGAACATGGACTAAACTATTTAATAGAGGAGATAAAATTCCATTAATAATATAAGG
>CADAAJ010000042.1 GCA_902785855.1 uncultured Methanobrevibacter sp.
AGGTAGAATCAGCATCTTTTAGAAAAGGATAATGTTTTTTTAATGTTTTAACTATTTTTTGTGTGTATGTGCGGTTTACTTTAAATTTGTTGCCTATTGTGAATTCTTTAACTAGATTTTCATGGTAAATACTATATTCCAATGTTTTATTGTACACAAAAGCACTGGCATTAATATTAAACCATAATTCCTTTTTCATCTCTTCATCAGGAACAAATTCAACCTTATCAGTTAAAATAAAAGTTTTATCGCACATATTCAACATCTTTTTTTTCACATTTTATTATAATTATAAAAAAAATCCTAAAAAAAAACATCGTCCTAATGACTAAAAAAAATATAATCACTAAAAGGATTGTTTTTTTTTTTTAGAATATATTTTTTTAAACCTTGCTTAAAAAAAAAGAAAGGAAAAAAATTAACTTATTGAAGTTTTCCCCCATCTTTCTATATTATATATTATAAACCTACATATTATATGGCATTTATCCGAGAGCATTTGAAAAGTAATCGCATCACTCCACCCACATAAAAAAAATATAGACACTAACCCACTAAATGTGCAATTCATCCCCTGCTTAAAGAAGCCGGAGAATTCTTGCACAATAAAGTTAAATTATAGGAAAGAATTTTCTTTCCTATGCTTTGTATGGATTTTTACTGTTGTAGGTTTTATTGTTAACAACTAAGTTATAATCTCCATAATCAATATTTCCAGAAACTTCAAGGCCTGAAACACTACTGTCACCAGTTAAAGTCCATGTTGAACCTTCACCAACATTAACTGTTGTATTTCCGCTAGAGTTTATAGCTCCTTTAAATTCAGTTTTTGTCATATTCAATGCTAAAGAACTTATTGAATCTACAATGACATTTCCATCAATTTTTTCATTATTTAAATTTAATTGAGCATCTCCACCATTGGAACCTTCGCTTCCCCATTGGTTTTGTCCTGAAACTTCAATAAATGTTCCGCTTCCAAAACTAAATTCTGTATTTTCAAGGTTTATGATACATGCAGTATTTGTCACATGAAACATTGGTGCCTGTTTATATACAGATGAATCTTCAGCTATTGCTAATTTTGAATTTTTAGCTGTAAATAATGAAGTTCCAACATTTGCATCTCCACTCATACTTTGGTATATGAATATTCCACCTAAATCAACATATGTATCTCCATCTTTTCTATTTCCTTCTCCATAACCGACTAAATCACAGTCAGTTAATTCAATACTATTTTTTCCTTCAATACATGCTATTTGTGATACGTGGGAGGTTCCTTTTGTATTTTCAGCTGTAATATTTCCGGTTGAATAAATTAAAGGTGATCCTCTTCCGCTACTTTTACTAACTCCAGTATTTATATCTGAATTTTTAACGTGTACTTCACCTTCTCCTCTGTCTGTTGCAAGAGCTGCACAACTCTGTCCGTCGGTGTTAATAATAACATTTTCAGCATTAATTATACCGTTGTAAGTTGCGTCAAGTCCTCTTGATTTGTCGGAGTGGGTTGTTATTTTAACATTTTTTATATCTGCTTTTGTATTTCCTTCAACAGTACTTTCACCAGGATTACTTCCTCCCTGTGCATCTGGAGCTTGACCTCCTGCGCCACCTTGTGCTTCTGGTGGTTGTCCTCCTGCACCGGGGTTATCGTTTGTTCCTTGTGCTTCTGGTGGTTGGCCACCGCTTTGCTGATTACTATTTGATTGTGAAGTATTTGTAGTGGTTTGGCCATTGGTTACAAAAATTCCATTTGACCCTTTTGAATTTGTGTTAATTTCTACATCGGATATGTCCAATGTTCCATTTGTATTTACTAAAATAGCAGAATTTACTCCATAGAAATCAGCATCATCACCACTTGTCTGTGTATCTCCAGTTTTATTAATGATTGAATTAGTTAATTTTAATTTTCCAGCATTTTTAATGAGAATAGAGTTAACATCAGACTTTGCAGTGTGGTATAAGCCATTATTTTCATCTAAACTTTTTGCATCAACGATAAGGCTTTCCTTATCTTGAAGTGCATTTGAATCAATTTTAACAGATTCACTATTTTGTGAATTTGTTAGAGCAAATGCACATCCACATATTATTACTATTATTACAATAACTGCAATTATATATTTCAAGTTCATAACAGTAATAACTCGGATGTTATATTTAAATATTATTTTTTTGGCAATTGAGTTAAATTATTATTTGTATAACTGAAAAATTTGAAATATTACAAAATAAGAACAATTTGGAAAAATAATTTGGTGTTTTGTTTAATTTTTACAGTTTTTAATGTTTCATATTAAAAATAGTGTGTTGGTAGAAAATGGAAATAGGGTTTAATTATTCCTACTTCTATTTCATTGCTTTAATATATTTATAATATCAATTTCTGGGTCTTTATGTTTTATTGATATTGTAAATGTATTATTATCGTCTTTAATTGATATCGGACTGTCTTTTGGATTTTCTATGTGGAATTCATCAATTTCAGTAGAAAAAACTCCAACTATAAGTCCAATTACAGATAATAATAATATTAAAAATATTGCTATGTTTTTTTTATTCATAATTATAGTTTTATTTAATAGTATATAAAATTGAAGAAAAAGTATATTAATATCTTTGTTCATATTCATATTGAAAAAATTAATGAGGTGAAAATATGAAAACACTTTTGGCAATATTGATAATTGTAATAATTGCTGTACTATTTATGGGTGGCTCAGCTGCTTATACAGTAATGCATGAATTAGGTGTTGGTATTCATGACCTCAGTTCACTAGGTGATATAATGGATAAATCAAATAGTATTTCATCTTCTTCAAATTCAGGGTCAGATATTGTAAAGGAAATAGTTAAAGATAATTCCCAGAATGGAGAAGGTTCTTATAAAGAAGTAACATACAAAGATGGAGGTTTCCGTCAGTATGATACAAAAACAGGTGAGTTAATCGGCTCATCATATGATAGCGATCAGGCTAAATTAAATAAAGGGGATTTTGATTGATTCTTAAGGAATTATTGGATTACTTCTCTATTGAAGTTAATCTTCCCCCATATCTTTTAGAAGAATCTTTCAATGAAGTATTTTTAAAAGGAGATTTTTCTAAAGAAAATAATTTTTATAAAATTGTTGTCAAAACACAAAAAAATGTTACTCATACTATGATTATTAAACCAGATAGTGATTTTCCAGTAACTGTCATGTCTGAACTTCCCAACGGTTTGCTTAACGGGATGAAATTTGGTTTAAAAAAAGGTGAGGTAGCATATACTAATGAATTTTAACTAATTTCTTTTTTTCATTTTAAGTAATTTTATATAATATTTACTACTATAAATTATATCATATAAATTAAATTTAGTTTTGTTGATATCATGAACAAAAAAGAGTTAATTAATAGTGGTAAAGTAAAAAGTGTATTCACTACTGATAATGATAGCGAAGTTATCATTGAATTTAGAGATGATATGACTGCCGGTGACGGTGAAAGAAAAGAAGTAATGAATAATAAAGGAGCATATAATGCTGTTATTTCTTCTAAAATATTCAAAGTACTTGAAGAAAATGGCGTTGAAACTCAATTTATTGATTTGCCTGAACCTAATGTGATGGTTGCAAAAAAACTTGAAATGATACCTATTGAGGTAATTGTTCGTAATATTGCAACAGGTAGTCTTGTACGTAAATATCCTATTGAAGATGGTATGAAATTGGATCCTCCTATTGTTCAAATGGATTTTAAAGATGATGAATACCATGATCCAATGCTTAATGATTCCATTATAAAAGCCCTTGGAATTGCAACACAGGAAGAAATTGATATTTTAACACAAAAAGCTTTAAAAATCAATGATATTCTTACAAAATTCTTTGCTGATGCAGGAATTATTCTTGTTGATTATAAAGTTGAATTCGGTAAGGATAATAAAGGAAATATTATTTTAGGTGATGAAATTTCTCCTGACGGATGCAGATTATGGGACAGTGAAACTTTAGAAATGTTGGATAAGGAATTATTTAGAAAAGGAAAGGATAATGAAGTTATGGATGCTTATGTAGAGGTATATAATAGAATTATTCCTGATGATGAAAAGGTGATTTAAATGTTATTTGATATTGAAGTTAAGATTTCTCTTAAAAGTGGAATGTTAAATCCTGAAGCTACAACTATTGAACGTTCTTTGGATTTACTCGGATATAAAGTTCAAAATGTTAAAACAGATGATATTATTAGATTTCAGATGGATGGAACTGATGAAGAGGAAATTAAAAATAGTGTTGCTGACATGTGTGAAAGATTATTATGTAATCCAGTAATTCATGATTATGAAATTACTGTTGTGAAGGATTCTGCTTAGGTTGAGTGATTGTATGAAAATTGGTGTAATTAGATTTCCTGGAACTAACTGTGACAGGGATGTTGCAAAGGCAATTGAACTTGCAGGTTTAACTCCGGAATATATCTGGTGGAGTGAAGATAATTTAACTGATTATGATGGAATTGTTATTCCTGGAGGATTTTCCTATGGGGATTACTTAAGAGCAGGAGCTATGGCATCTATCACACCAGTTATTGATGGTATTAAAAAATTGGTTAAAGAAGAAAAACCTGTTTTGGGAATATGTAATGGTGCACAGATTTTAGGTGAAATAGGTCTTGTTCCTGGTGTTTTTATAACCAATGAATATCCTAAATTCAACTGTGAATGGGTTGATTTAAAAGTTTCTACTTCAAGAACACCATTTACAAAAGCATTTAAAAATAATCAAAGCATTTCTCTTCCGATAGCTCATGCAGAAGGTAGATTTTTCACAGAAGATATTGATTTGTTAAAAGACCAGGATCAGATTGTTTTACAGTTCGAAGGTAAAAATCCTAATGGTTCTATGGAAGCGATTACAAGTGTATGTGATGAATCTGGTCTTGTTGTGGCTATGATGCCTCATCCTGAAAGAGCTTGTGAAGATATATTTGGTTCAGATGATGGTTTAAACTTTTTTAAAGGATTTTTATAAAGGGATTTAAATGGTAGTCTATTTGATTGGTGCAGGACCTGGGGATGCTGATTTAATAACTCTTAAAGCTGTTAAAGCATTAAATAAAGCGGATGTTGTTTTATATGATTATTTGGCCAATGAAGAAATATTGGCTCATGCTCCTGAAAATGCAGAAAAAATATATGTCGGTAAAAAAGCAGGTGAGCATTATAAAACTCAGGATGAAATTAATGATTTAATTATAAAACAGGCTAAAAATCATGAAAACGTTGTAAGACTTAAAGGTGGAGATCCTTTTGTTTTCGGCCGTGGTGGTGAAGAAATATTAGCTTTAATGGAACATGATATCAAATTTGAAGTTATTCCTGGTGTGACTTCAGCTATTGGTGCACCAACTTCATTAGGTCTGCCTGTAACTCACAGGGCAGTTGCAACATCACTTACTATTGTAACTGGTCATGAAGACCCAACAAAACCTGAAAGTCAGGTTCATTGGGATTATACTGCAGATACATTAATAATATTAATGGGTATAGGTAATATAAAAGAAAATACTTCAGAAATTATGAAATACAGATCTGCAGATACTCCGGTATGTGTTGTTGAAAGTGGTACTTTGCCTGATGAAAATGTTGTATTTGGAACACTTGGAGATATTGCTGATAAAAAAATTAACACGCCGGCAATACTTATTATTGGTGATGTGGTAAATTTATATAAAGATATTTATGATTATCAGGGTGATTAGATGTGTGGAATTGTAGGTTGTATATTAAAAGATGATGAAGATGTAGCTCCCATTCTTTTGGACTGTATTTCAAAACTTGAATACAGAGGTTATGATTCAATTGGAATAGCTACTTTTCATGATAATCATATCAATGTTAAAAAGGATAAAGGTAAAATTGAAGAAGTAGACAATAAATTGGATCTTGCAGATATGCCTGGAAACTTTGGTATTGCTCATGTACGTTGGGCAACTCATGGTGATCCGTCAAAATTAAATTCACACCCTCAGCTTGATGAAGATAATACTGTTGCTGTTGTTCACAATGGTATTATTGAAAATTATTTGGAAATTAAGGAAAAATTAACTCTTGAAGGTCATGTTTTTAAATCAGACACTGACACTGAAGTTATTCCACATCTGATTCAGAAATTCATAAAAGAAAAGTTCGACCTTGAACATGCAGTCAGAAAAACTATTGATGTTATAGAAGGAGCATATGCTATTGCAGCTATTAGTTTAAATGAACCTGATAAAATTGTTGCAACCAGAAAAGATTCTCCTTTAATTGTTGGAATTGGTGATGGTGGTTATTATTTGGCTTCTGATTCTCCGGCTATTTTAAAATATGCTCGTGATATTATATATCCTGAAAGAGGAGAAATTGTTATTCTTGATAAAGAAGGTGTTGTTGTTCATGATGAATTTGACAATGTTGTTAACAAGGATATTGAAACCATTAACTGGACACCTGAAATGGCTGAAAAAGAAGGATATGACCATTTCATGATTAAAGAAATTAATGAACAGGCATCAGCTGTCAGAAATACTTTAACTCAAAAGGAAAATATTCAAAATATTATTGATGATTTAGAGGGTATTGAAAGAATATGCTTTGTTGCATGTGGAACATCTTATCATGCATCATTAACAGGTAAATATTTGATAGAATCTCTTGCAGGTATTCCAACTGATGTTGTTCTTGCTTCTGAATTTAAATATTCTGCAAATACTTTAAATGATAAAACATTGGTAATTTTCATTTCTCAGTCTGGTGAAACTGCTGATTCTCTAAAAGCATTGGATGTTGCTAATCAGACTTCAAAAACATTAGGTATTGTTAATGTAGCAGGTTCTTCAATTACAAGAAGAGCACAATATGTAATTCAAACACAGGCAGGTCCTGAAATTGGTGTTGCAGCTACTAAAACTTATCTGTCTCAGTTAACAGCTATTTATTTATTTGCTGCTTTGATTTCTAATAATGCTGAATTACTTAAGGAATTGGATAATGTTCCTGATTTTATTGATGAATCCTTGGAAAATGTTGATCTTATTGAAGATTTGTCAAGAAGATATAATTTTGCCCGTGATTTCTTCTATTTGGGAAGAGGTTATTCTTATCCTACTGCACTTGAAGGTGCATTGAAACTTAAAGAAATTACATATATTCATGGAGAAGGTTATGCTGCTGGTGAACTTAAACATGGTCCTTTAGCATTAATCGATGAGGGAATACCTGTAGTTGTTATTATTCCTCCTGGGGATAATTATAGAAAAACTATGAGTAATCTTGAAGAAGTCAAATCTCGTGGAGCTAATGTATTAGCTATTGGTGCAGCTAATGATGAATCTCTAAAAGCGAAAGCTGATGATGTTATTCCAATCAATGAGAATGTTAAAGAGATTATTGCACCTTTAATTTATATTGTACCTTTACAGTTAATAGCATATTATATTACTCTTGAAAAAGGTCATGATCCTGACAAACCTAAAAATTTGGCAAAATGTGTTACTGTTGAATAATCACATTTTTTGCTAATATTCTTTTTTTTTGTTTTAAAGTAATTTTTTTTAGTACTTATTTTTTCTTATTTTAATGATTTGGGCATTAATGAGTTTTTTCATGTTCATTTTTTGAGTTTAATTGAAAACTAGTTATTTTTTTAATTTAAGGTATATGTATACTTATTTTTTATTAATTTAATTTTTTTAGTTGTTATTTTTATGTAAATGCTATTTATGTTTATTATTTTATTTTTTAATCATTTTTAATTTATTATGTTTATATTCAAAGATTTAATTTTTTAATAATCTCTTTTAAAAATAATATTGTCTTTTATTGGTTATTTAACATTATTTAACCTTTTTATCATATTTATAACATTATTTGGAGTTATTTTTAAGAAATTGCTTACGTTTATGCTTTTTTTAAAAAACCAAAGCTTTTTATATAAAAAGCTTAATAAAAATATAGTACGAACAAATGTTAATGAGGTTAACGTATGTTTAATAAAAAATTTTGTTTAATATTTATTACACTTGTTTTCATGTTATCATTATCTGTCGTTTCTGCGGTAGATACTAATACAACAGATGATGTGGCGACAAGTGATGTAGAAGAAGAGCCTCCTTCGGGGAGTGATGAAGTTCTTTCTACACCAGATGATGTTGCTCCTTTAGAATCCGAACCGGATTATTATTTAACAGGTAGTGATGTCGTAATGTATTATAAAAGTGGAACCGAATACGAAGCTACATTATATTGCGGTGCAAATCCTGCTCCTAATCAAGATGTTGTTGTTAACCTTGCAGGCGTAAATCATATTATGCGTACTGACAATTATGGTAGAATATACATGCCTCTTGATTTGGATGTTGGAAAGTATGTTATTTCTGTTTCCCATGGAAATGTATCATGTAGCAATAATATTGATGTTCTGCCTATTATTCATGGTAATGATGTTGTAAAAACTTACAAAAGTACTACAAAATATTCTGCCCAATTCCTGAATACAGATGGGCAAGCATTATCAAATACAAAGGTTAAATTTGTCTTAAACGGTAAAACTTACAATGTTAAAACCAATAAAAAAGGAATTGCTTCCATTGACATTGATTTGAAAGTGGGAGAATATACAATACAAGCTATTCATCCTAACGGATTTAGAATATCTAATAAGATAATTGTTTCACATTCAATTGATGCGGTTAATGTTGAGAAACATTATAAAAGTTCAAAGAAATTTACCGCAAGATTTTATGGTACAAATGGTAAAGTTTTAGCAAAAAAATATGTTAAATTTTACATTAAAAAATCTTATTACACTGTAAAAACTAATTCCAAGGGTGTAGCTAAATTAAGTATTTCCTCTCAGCCGGGTAAATATAAAATTGTTTCAATAAACACTCAAACCGGTGAAAAAGTCAAAAATAAAATTAAGGTTTTACCTACTTTATCTGCTAGTTCAGTTTCAACATTTGCAGATACAAGTTCAACTTTCAAAGTCAAGTTATATAAAGATGATAAACTTGTAAAAAATGCTAAAGTTTATGTTTATATTTCAGGCTCTAAAAAGAAAGTTAAAACTGATGCTAATGGTGTTGCTAGTCTTAATTTCAAATTAGCTAAAGGCACTTATACATTCGTATCTGTAGATCCCTATACTAAGTATTCAATTAATACTAAGGTAACTGTTATTGGACCTTCTATTAAAGCGGACGATATGTATGCACAGGCAAATGTTTCCTCAGAGTTTAAAGCTACTTTATATAATCAAGATGGTACTGTAGCTAAGAATAAGCAAATGACAATATCTATTAATGGAGATTCAAAAACTCTCAAAACCAATTCAAAAGGTGTTGCATCCTATTCATTTAAATTATCTGAAGGAACTTATAAGGTAACCTGTGAAGATGTTTCCACTGGATATACTTTAGACAAAAAAGTTACAGTTTTAAAACCTTCCAAAAGTAAATCTTATGATCAGTATGGTGTTTCAGAAGATGGATCAACTATCATGGCTATTGGAAGACCTTCTGCTGCTGGAGAATTATCCAAATATGGTTATAAATTTTATCAAACCGAATTTTTAAGGGTTTGTTCAGCTTGTGGAAGTCATGAACTTTACTGGGGTATATTCTGGGCCGGTTCAGAAACTGCTGATTATGGTGTTTTCCCAGCAACTGGTCATAAAGAAGGTGGAAGTGCAGAAGGACATATTTTCTGTGCTAACTGTGATAGTGATTGGTCAGTATTTGGTCATAATCATGGTGGATTAGGTGGAGATTTAACTCCTGTGTCTGCAACTATCTTAACAACTAAAGAGGCAGCTTATGCTCTTAAAAGTGGATCTTTTATTTATCCTTAATTTTCACTTTTATTTTTTTTAATTTTTTTTGCATATCTAAAATTCTATTTCTTGAATTATTTTTATCGTTTTGCTTTTTTTCGTAATTATTTTCACATTCAACGATGTATTTTGCCTCGGGTGATGTTGTTGATGGGATATTCATTTTTACAAGGTTTCTTTCAACACGTCTTTTGAGTTTTTCATCATCCATTTCGCAGTTTAAAAATATTGGTGTTTTAACTGCTGATGATATTCTGGTGTTGTGTCTTGCTTTGTGTCTTTCTTCGCTGCGTTTTTCAAGAATATATTCGCTTGAATTATTTAAACCCGGGTCTTTAAATGGTATACCTACATCAGAAAGTGCAATTCTGATTTCATCATTTTTTGGAATTGAAGTATCAAGCATTAAAGGATTTGGACTTGCAAGTGTTCCGCCCTGTTTTCTTCCAAAAATAGGTCCCTGTCCGATATAAAAATCACATTCAATAAATGCTGCTCTTACAGGTGCTGATGATGTGTAGGTAGCTATTATACCATCATCTTTTATAATTCTTCTGAACTCTTTGAAAAAATCAAGTGAAAAAAGCTCAGGTGCCATATTCTGACTGAAGGGGTCAAGAAATATTGCATCATAAGTGTTATCATCTAAATTCTGCACGGTTTTTCTTGCATCTTCAATAAAAATTTTGATATCTATATTGGATGGTATTTCACATTTTTCTATATTTAAAGCTGCATAATCCTGTTTTATCAGTTCATCTTCAATGGCTTTTTTTGTAATGTCATGTTCTTTTATAGGTGATGGTACTAAAAGGCCACATGCCAATGTTGCTTTTGATATTTCAACCATATCAATTTTTAATTCTGCATTACTGTTTTTTATAAAATCAGCTATTGCTGCAGATGAATTGTATCCAAGACCGGCACATATATCAAGAATGGCTATGTTTTTGCTGTAGTCAAATTTCATTGGTTTAATAAATTTCTCAAATGACTCACTTATTGCACCAGTAGATGTATGTAATGTTTCAATTTTATGATTTATTTCTTTTGAATTAATAGAATAAGATCCATCATCTGTTAAAACAAAATAATCATTGTAAGTATCAAAAAAATTAACTCTACTTTCAATATTTCGACTACTTTTTTCTTCACTAAAACACTTGTTGACCAAATCAAAAATATCATCATTGATTATCCGGGCATTTTTTTCATAATTCATTTTATCTAATCTTATTTTGTTTTTATATACAATAATATTTTTTGATTTAAATCAATTTTTCTTTTGTATTTCCAGTTAACATTTACATTTCATTTTTCAATTATTATTTGAGCAAAATTTATATAATTTCTAATTTAAACTTAATTTAAGTATTAAAATATTTTTATTATATTAATTAAGTAAGGTTATAAAATGTTTGAGATTAAATCGAAAGATAATATGGGACGTGTAGGTGTTTTAAAAACCAAACATGGTAATGTTAAAACTCCTGCCCTGATGCCGGTTATCCATCCACGTAAACAGGCAATTGATGTGGGAAAATATGGTGCAGATATTGTAATTACAAATGCTTATCTGATTTATAAGGATGAAAATTTAAAACAGAAAGCTATTGATGAAGGATTGCATAAATTAATTAATTTTGATGGCCCTATTATGACTGATTCAGGATCTTTTCAGTTGTCTGTCTATGGTGATGTTGAAATTACAAACAGGGAAGTTATTGAATTTCAGGAATTGATTAAAACAGATATTGGAACAAGTCTTGATATTCCAACAGCTCCTTTTGTTGAACGTCAAAAAGCTGAAGAAGATTTGGAAATTACATTAAAAAGAGCTCGTGAAGCTGTTGATTATAAAAAAGAAAAAAACATGGAAATGCTTTTAAATTCAGTTGTTCAGGGTTCAACATTTCTTGATTTAAGAAGAAAATGTGCAAGTGAATTGTCAAAACTTGATGCTGATTTATATCCTATAGGTGCTGTTGTTCCTTTAATGGAATCTTATCACTACAAGGATCTTGTTGATGTTGTAATGAACTCTATGTCTGAGCTTGCAGATGACAGGCCAAGACATTTAATGGGTGCAGGTCATCCGATGATATTTGCTTTATGTGTTGCTATGGGATGTGATTTATTTGACTCAGCAGCATATATTTTATATGCAGAAGATGACAGGCTTTTATCTGTTCGTGGTACTTATAAACTTGAAAATTTAACTGAAATGCCGTGTTCATGTGAAGTTTGCAGTAAATACACTCCAGATGATTTAAGAGCAATGTCTAAAGAGCAGAGAAGAGATTTAATCGCTCAACATAATTTATATGTATCCTTCGCTGAGTTGAGACTGATTAGACAGGCTATTTATGAAGGCAGTTTAATGGAACTTGTTGAAGAAAGATGTAGAGCACATCCTGCTCTTTTAGAAGCTGTAAGACATCTTGGAAATTACTCTGAGGATTTGGAAAAATATAATCCGAGAAGTAAAAAGTCAGCATTTTTCTACACTGGTCCCGAATCCCTTTACAGGTCTGAAGTTATAAGGCATATGCAGAAATTAAGACAAATGCCTAAAAAGAAAAATCTTGTGATTTTACCTCCAAACAGAAAACCTTACTCAAAATTTTTCTCAGGAAAACTTGGTGATTTTTATATATACGGTGATGAAAAGGATTGTGATTTGGAAAACACTGATTTCATGGTACTTGATATTCCATTTGGTTTAATTCCACTTGAAATTGATGAATTATATCCTTTAAGTCAAAATGATGCTCCAAAAATTCATGATGTGGACAGCATAGAATTTATGGAAGACTTTATTTATGAATTCATTGAATATTATGATCAGGTTCTGATTCATTATAAAGTTAATGACAATTTGGAATTGGGTCTTCTTAATAAATATTCCAAATCAGATGAAATAAGATATGTCAAAAATGATATTTCAAAAATCAAAGCTATTGCAGATTATCAGTTCGGTTTTGGTGCAGGTGAAGCATTATTCAGTGGAAATATCAATATTGAAAAAAGTAAAAAAACAGGAAAAATAAGACATATCTATGACGGTAAAGTTCTAATTGTTAATATGAGAGCATCTGATTCATTTTTAATTTTATCAAAAGAAGGTGCAAAAAGACTTCACAATGCAATGAATTATCCTCAAAACAGAGTAGTTGTAAATAAAGATGCAGAACCTTTTGCCCTTGACGGTAAAAGTGTATTCTGTAAATTTGTAACAGACTGTGATGATAATATCCGTTCAAATGATGAAGTGCTTATAGTAAATGAAGAAGATAAACTTCTTGGATATGGTAAAACTCTTTTAGGGTCATGTGAAATTAAAGAATTTGACAGTGGACAGGCAGTTAAAACACGTAAAGGTATGAAAAAATAAGGTGATTTTAATGAGTAATGATAAAGTAAATACAGGACATAACATTGAAGATAAAGAATTAATTAAAAATGCAAGAAAACCTGAAGGTGAACTTGGTCATCAGATTTTAGACAGAATGAACAAATCCCATGAAAGCATGGCACAGTGGGGAGTTGGTCATTTTGAAATTTCAAAAGACAGTAAAATATTGGATATAGGATGTGGTGGTGGAAGAAACCTTGAGAGATTTGCCGCACAGATATCTGAAAACGGTCGTGTAGTAGGTATTGATTATTCTGAAGTAAGTGTGGAAAAATCAACTAAACTAAATCAAAAAGCAATTGATGAGGGTATTGTTAATGTTTTGCAGGGTTCTGTTTCAGACATGCCTTTTTATGATGAAACATTTGATATTGTAACAGGATTTGAAACAATATATTTCTGGCCTGACTTTATCAATGATTTAAAAGAAGTAAACAGAGTATTGAAAAAAGGAGGATTAGTATTTTTCTGTAATGAAGCTGTTTACAGAGAAGGCGAAATGGAAAAATATGATGATCTTGTTGAACTTCTTGATATGAAAATATATTCGGAGGATGTTTTAAAACAGTCTCTTGAAAAAACAGGTTTTAAAGATTTTAAATCTTACATAAATGATGAAAATGATTGGATATGCATTACTGCAGTTAAAATTTAATTTTTTTCATTTCATTTTTTCATATTATTTGAACGAAAATTTTATATATTATTAAAACATAAGTTTATTTGTTGTTAGTTTTCATGCGGTGTTAGTCCAGCCTGGTTAAGACTCTAGCCTGCCACGTTAGAGACCCGGGTTCAAATCCCGGACGCCGCATTTTTTATCAACCCGGGTTCGAATCCCGGCAACTGCATTTCGGAATTTATTTGTTTTTTATAATCTTTTTTTCTTTTAAAAATACTTAATTTTTAGTTAATTATATATAATAATAGAATAAAAAATATATTTAAGTTAAATTAATTTTTAATGTCTTTATTTATTATGATTTAAGGTGATTTAATGGTAGGAATAGTAGGATATGGGGCACATGTGCCATCATATAGAATTAAGGTAGAAGAAATTGCTAAAGTATGGGGTGATGACCCTGTTGCTTTATCAAATGGATTAGTTGTTAATGAAAAATCTGTACCTTCTGCTGATGAAGATACTGCAACTATTGCAGTTACTGCTGCTAGATATGCTCTAGCAAGAGCTCAAATAGATCCATCTAAAATTGGTGCTGTTTATGTAGGTTCTGAATCTCATCCTTATGCAGTAAAACCTACTGCATCAATTGTTGCTGAAGCAGTTTGTGCAACTCCAAAGTTAACTGCTGCCGATTTAGAATTTGCATGTAAAGCTGGAACCGCAGGAATGCAAATGTCAATGGGTCTTGTAGAATCTAATATGGTTGAATATGCTTTAGCTATTGGTGCTGATACATCACAAGGTGCTCCTGGAGATGCTTTAGAATACACTGCATCTGCCGGTGGTGCTGCATATATTATTGGTGAAAAAAATACAATAGCTGATATTGAACATACATGCAGTTTTACTACTGATACTCCGGATTTCTACAGAAGAGAAGGTCAGGATTATCCGTCTCATGGTGGTCGTTTCACAGGTGAACCTGCTTACTTTAAACATGTTTTAAGTACAGCAAAAATGTTATTTGAAGAAACTGATTCCAAACCTGAAGATTATGATTATGCATGTTTCCACCAACCTAACGGTAAATTTTACTTAAGGGCTGGTAAAAAATTAGGATTCACTTCAGAGCAAATAAAACAGGGATTACTTACTCCAAACATCGGAAACACTTATTCAGGTGCTGTTCCATTAGCATTATCAAATATTTTAGATGTTGCTAATCCTGGAGATAAGATTTTTGTTGTCTCATACGGTTCAGGTGCTGGAAGTGACGGATTTGCAATTACAGTGAAAGACGAAATTGAACAAAGAAGAGATTTAGCTCCAAAAACACAAGAAATCATTGATAATAAAACATATGTTGATTATGCTGTTTATGCTAAATTTAAAGGCAAAATTAAAATGTAAGGGGGCTTAAATATGAGAGATGTTGCGATTATAGGAGTTTCACAAACAAAATTTGGTGAATTATGGGATTCATCTTTTAGAGATTTAATTGCTGAAGCAGGTATTAAAGCTATTGTTGATGCAGGTATTGATGGTGAGGATATTGAAGCAATGTATGTTGGAAATATGTCTTCAGGACTATTTGTAGAACAAGAACACATTGCAGCACTTATTTCAGATCATGTAGGTCTTAATCCAGTTCCTACCACAAGAGTAGAAGCTGCTTGTGCATCCGGAGGATTGGCATTAAGACAGGGTATTATGGCTGTTGCATCAGGTTATCATGATGTTGTAATTTCTGCAGGTGTTGAAAAAATGACTGATGTAGTTGATGCTACTCCAGCTATTGCTACAGCATCTGATCAGGAATGGGAAGCACAACAAGGAGCTACATTCCCATCATTATATGCAATGATTGCTAAAAGACACATGCATGAATATGGTACTACTCGTGAACAGTTAGCACAATTTTCTGTTGTAAACCATAAAAATGCATCTAAAAATCCAAATGCACAGTTTCCTTTTGAAATCAGTGTAGATAAAGTTTTAAACTCTACTATAGTAGCAGACCCATTAACCCTTCTTGACTGTTCTCCTGTAAGTGACGGAGCAGCAGCTATTGTAATGGTACCTGCTGAAGATGCTAAAAAGTACACAGACACTCCAATTTATGTAAAAGCTTCCTCACAGGCTTCTGGAACTTTAACTTTACATGATAGAAAAGATATTACTACTATTGAATCAACCAAAGTAGCTTCCAGAAAAGCTTATGATATGGCTGGAATAACACATAAAGACATTGATGTTACTGAAGTACATGACTGTTTTTCAATAAATGGACTTTTAGCAGTTGAAGATTTAGGATTTGCTGAAAAAGGTAAAGGTGGAATAGCTATTGAAGAAGGCCAAACAGAAATTGATGGTGATTTCCCAATTAACTCATCAGGTGGTCTTAAAGCACGTGGACACCCATTAGGTGCTACAGGTATTGCACAGGCTGCTGAAATTATTTGGCAACTTAGAGGCGAAGCTGGTAAACGTCAAGTTGATGGTGCAGAAATCGGTATGACTCACAATATTGGAGGTACTGGTGGTACTGCAGCTGTACATATTTTTGGAAGAGATTTATAAATCTCTTTTTACTTTTTCTTTTTTTCATGATAATTAATACTGGTACAAGAACAGATATTCCTGCTTTTTTTCATAAATGGTTTTTAAATAGAATTCATAATGGATTTGTATTAAGTAAAAATCCATATAACAATCAAATATATAAATACAATTTTAATCCAAAAAATGTTGACTGTATTTGCTTTTGTTCTAAAAATCCAAAACCATTGGTAAAGAATTTGGATGAGTTGGATGAATATAAACAGTTTTGGTTTACAACAATAACTCCTTATGATAATGATATTGAAGTTAATGTACATAATTATAAAAAAGTCATTGAAACATTTAAAAAACTTTCAGAAACTGTAGGAATCAATGCCGTGTCCTGGAGATATGATCCTATTTTTATAACTGAAAAATATAATCTTGATTTTCATATTGAAAAATTTGAAGAAATGGCATCTGAATTGCATGGATATACTTCAGACTGCACAATAAGTTTTATTGATTTGTATCAAAAGGTTTTGAGAAACTTCCCTGAGGCTTGTGAAGTAACAAATGATGAGAGATTAAGAATAGGTGAAAATTTCTCAAAAATTGCTAAAAAATATGATATACAAATGAAAACCTGTGTTGAAGGTACCTTACTTGATCAATTTGGTTTTGATTCATCAGGTTGTATGACTCAACAGGTATTGGAAAAAGCTATTGGAAATAACCTAAAAGTCCCTAAAGGAAAGTACCATAATCGTCAATGCAACTGTTTAATGGGTAGGGATATTGGATTATATAATACATGTTTGCATGGATGTAAGTATTGCTATGCCAACAGCAACATGAAGCTGGTTAAAAGGAACCAAAAATTGCATAATACTAATTCGCCATTGCTGATTGGTGAGGTTAAAGATGGTGATGTTGTAAAAGAGGTTAGGGAACCTAGCTATGTTGATACACAAACCAGGTTATTCTAGTTTTATTCATAATTTGTTTCGAAGTTTTCTTTTTCTTCATACATTTTCCAGTAGGCTTCTGCGATGTTTTCCGGTGCAAATTTTTCTGTTTCACCAACATTGCCCATTATATTTACAATTCCGACATGAATGTTATCATCTTTCAGTTCTTCATTGAGCATTTGCGCTAATTGTCTTAATGCCGCTTTATCCATGGACATGCATGCAAATTCATGATATGCATTCGGATAGACTCCAAATAATCCTCCGGTAAATAAAATACATCCTTCTTTTTGTTCTTTCATTTTTGGGAGGACTTTGATGGTGCTTAATTGCGCTCCAACAACATCGGTTTTGAAATGCTCAATCATTTCATCAGGTGTTAATTTGGAAGCGTTTCCACCTTGCATAAATGCTGCATTGTAGATTAATACATCAATATTTTTATATTCTTCGGATATTTCATCGAAAGCTTTGCTTAATGAATCCATATCTGACGCATCTGCCTGTTTTGAAGATGCTTCATATCCTTTTGTTTTAAATTCTTCAACATATTCATTTAAAGCGTTCTGGTTTCTTGCAATCAATATTACTCTGAAATCATTTTGAGCAAATTTTTCTGCAATATTGTTGCCCATTCCTTTTCCTGCACCTACAATTACTGCTGTTTTCATTTTTTATCACCTTTCAAATAATTCTGCTACCTTTTCTAATTCACTACTAATTTCAATATGCTGTGGGCATACTTTTTCACATGCTCCACAACTTACACACTCGGATGCCTTTTCATATCTTTCTGCATAATTGTCATAATACAAAAAGTTCAGCATCTGATCGACATTCGAATTCATTTCATCATTGTAAATTGAGAAATATTTTGATATTGGAATTCCTTTTTTACAGTGCTCGGCACAATAGTCACAAAAAGTACAAGGTATTGCTGTTGTGTCATTTATTATTTCACATGCCTGGGTAATGATGTCTAACTGTTTATCATCGCTGTACAAATTCTATTTCAGGATTTTCATCCAAAACTTGTTTCAAAACATCTGCAGTATCATGATGGCTGATTCCAAGGTGATTTATCAATCCCTTATTTTTAGCGTCACTAGCAAAGTCAAAAACATTCAGTTTCTTGGCTATTCCATTATAGAAAATATCGGATGTGTTGTGGATTAAATAATAATCGAAATAGTCAACACCGCAACGTTCAAGTTGAGTGTTGAATATTATTTCAGGTTTGTCTCTGCGTCTCATTCCATATATTGGCATTTTATCTGCAATTTGGACTTTACTTCGAGGATATCTGTCTATGACACATTTTTTAATGGCATCTTCGCTTTTCCCGTTATGGTAATGAAAGCCAGTATCAAAATAACTTCCGCCATTTTTAATAAAACAATCAACTAATTTATTAACTTTTTCATAATCTATATCACTTGGATTATCATTGATTAGAGGTAATCTCATAAATCCAAATCCTAATTTAAAATCAAACAATCTAATCACCTAATAATGTTCATAATGAATATTTTCAAAGGATAAGTTTTCTTTTAGATATTCATTTTTAAATTCTCCTTTTTTGCCTAATGCTACACAATTTAAAACTCTGAAACTGTTTGAAACATTTAATAAATCTCTGATTTCTTCATCTGCCGTTTTTATTTGCCCGTCACGGTTTCTTATATGAATCCAACATGCGCCAATGTCAAATTGTTCAGCAGCCAGTAGAATATATGTAGATGCAACGGAGGCATCTTCTATCCAAAGTTCGCATCTTGATGTATCAGCCATGACAACGATGCATACTTTGGCTTTTGTTAATGGAGCTGCACCCATAGCTTTGCAGTGGGCTATTTTTTGTATCATATTCTTGTCTTTTACAACAATAAAATGAATTGGGCGGCCTCCCCATGAGGAGGGTGCAGTTAGAGCAACATTCAATATCTCTTGTATTATCTCGTCATCAATTTCTTCATTGAGATAATTTCTTATTGATCTTCGTTTTAATGTCAGGTCTAATAGGTTATTTTTCATTTTTTACACCTCTCATCGGTAAAATTCAAAGCATTTATTGCAACTCTGGTTAATATTTCTCGTGCTTCTTTATCACTGGAAGCTAATTGTTTATAAATCATTTCACTCCAGTCTAATTCGGCTTTTGATAATTTGTTTATTATTTTGATTGCTTTTCCTGTTAGAAATATCTTGTAAAATTTCTTATTTTTATCATCTTTTTTTCTAATGATTAAGTTTTTTTCTTCTAATTTTTTAAATGATCTTGAAACTTGTGATTTTGGAATTTTAAAACTTTTAGCAAGGTCAATTTGTGTTGAACCGTTGTTATGATAAAGATATAATAAAAATGAGTATTCATTACCGTTTATATTCAGATTTTTCATAAATGAATATAAATAGGAATTATGGGATTTGGTAATGTAGTAAAAAAATCCGCTTGCATATATGGTGTTTTTTAAAACCAATTCTTCATTATCCAATTTATAACCTCCATAATGGTTAACACTGATAACCATACTTTGTTAAAAAAATTATATAAATGTATTGTATCTAAAAATGGATTGTTAATTATAGACACGGAATGATTCTACCCATCCATTGCTGATTGGAGAAGTTAAAGATGATGATGGTGTAAAAAGGTTAATGAACCCAGATACTTTGATTTACAGCAAAAATTATGTTAAACTAAGGCCTTTGGACTGTCACATTTGTGTTTTTTAGCATTTGTGCAGTTGGGAAATATTTATTTTTTTGAAGTGTTGATATTAAACGTGAGATGTTCAGTTATGTGACCATTTAATCACATATTTTGTTTGCATATAATGAACAAGTATTTCTATAAATGTGTTTTTATTTTATGAACAAGTATTTATATAATAATGTTCATAAATTTTAAACAGATATTGTGAAGGTGATAAATGATGGAAGATGTAATTTATAACTATATAATAAAACAGCTGTCTGAAGTGCCAATGATTCTAAATAGGAAATTATCATATAAAAACATCAAGTTCAATAGCAAAAACGAATTTGATAAGCTCAGATTAATGATTGATAGTTTTTTAGATGGGGAATCTGAAGAGAGATACTTTGTACTTCCAGGAATTCGAGGGGTTGGAAAAACAACTATACTATACCAATGCTATGAATACTTGTTAAAGGAAAAAAACTTCAATTCAAGTGATTTATTATATATCTCATGCGAAACAACAAATTTCGCAGGTCAAACAGATATCAAAAAAATAATAGGAATCTATTTGGATAAAATTCACAATACAACTCCCGCACTTTTAGACAAACCGGTTTTCATTTTCATTGATGAAGCACACTTTGATGAGAATTGGGCAATGAACGGTAAAACCCTCTATGATGAATCTCCATACATTTTCCTGATATTGACAGGTTCATCATCACTTCATCTAAATTACAATTCTGATGCAGCCAGAAGGCTCAATATACTGCCGGTAATGCCATTAAACTATTTCCAGCACTTGAGCTTAAAATACAACTACCAAACGGATATAAGAAATGACCTGATTGATTTGATATTCACAGGAAACATAGAATCTGCACAGCAAAAGGAGCTGAAAATCCAAAATGATTTAATAGGATTAGAAGATTATCCATTAAATGATTGGAACATTTACTTAAACTATGGTGGTTTTCCTGCAACATTCAACATCAAATTCGAGGACATAATTGTATCAAAAATATGGACAATAATATCCAAAGTGATAATTGTCGATATGGCAAATGTATTCAATTTAAACCGGAACAATCAAAACTTGACTTATAAAACACTCGTATATCTTGCATCACAAAAACTGGGAGAAATATCACATGACAAACTATCAAATTACCTTAATTGCAGCAAAGCAACAATAAACAATATTATCAATACCTTAGAAAAGACACAACTGATATTTCACAATGAAGCTTATGGCGGAGCTTCCAAAAAAGTCAAAAAACCATGGAAATATAACTTCGCAACACCGAGCATCAGAAACTGCATAAACATAAAATTCGGAAACAGTGCAGGATCAAAAAGTGAATATGAGGGGATACTATTGGAAAATCAAATAGCATCCAATCTATTTAATCTAAACAATAATAATGTCTCATTTGATTTCAATGTTTATTATGATTCACAAAAGGGAGGTGTTGATTTTATCGTTAAAAAATTATTCGGCAGTGCAATACCAATAGAATCAGGAATAGGAAGCAAAACAAAAAGACAAGTAAAAAAAGCAATGAATAAATATGATGCCGATCATGGGATTGTAGTTTCAAATAAAACAGATTTCATAGAAAAGGAAGATGATGTGATTTTCATACCTCCAAAAACCTTCTCTTTTTTATAATCTTGTTACTTTTTAATTATTTTAGTTATATTGGATTAATATGTGATATTTGTTTTGTATTTCTGAAACAAATTTGACAAAAAAGTAGTGGATAATTTCTCTACATGTTGCCATCTTCTGTTCGCAATTAATGAAACAAATTTTACTAAAAGTAGTAGATAATTTAAAGTGTGTTATGCCAACAGCAACATGAAGCTGGTTAAAAAGAACCAGAAGTTGCATAATCCTAATTCGCCGTTGCTCATTGGTGATGTTAAGGAAGGTGATGTTGTAAAAGAGGTTAATGAACCCAGTTATATTGATGATCAGACTAGATTATTCTAATAATTGTTTTTTAAATCCTTCTTTTGCTTTTATCTATATGTCTGAATTTGTGGCATTTTTGCCACTATAACTATTAAAACATTAATGAACAAATAATTTTTCATGGCACTTGAAGAGAAATTGTATGCAAATCAATTTGAAAGAAATATTGTGGGCAGTGCAATTAAATCCATAAGCAATAAATGGACATTTTACATTTTTCACAATTTCAGGAAAATCGTCCAAATCTAGACAATAAATCTCTTGCAAGATGCCTTAAATCAATGGAAAACAACAATCTAATTGAAAAAAAGATTAATAATCATGAAACGGAATATTTCTTAACTTCAAAAGGAAGGAAACTAAATAGAGTATTGTATGAATTAATCATTTTTGCTTTGGATACTCATGAGGGAGATTTTTACACAAATGAAGAAATCATGTTCATTAAAGAAACTTATATTGATATTCTTGACATATGATTGGTGATAATATGTTGGATAAAAAAATTGTTTTGGTGCTGATTTTCATTGTAGCAATATTGAGTATTTCTGCAGTCAGTGCATCTGAAAACAGGGATAATTCAACTGATGTTGTTATTAATAATGAATCAATAGCTGACAGTGTGCCAATATTCAATGAGTCCAGTGCTGCTTCAAATGGAAGTGCCCAAACAGAATTGACTAAAAGCAATTCAGCGGAACCTAAATCGATTTCACTGTCTGTTTCAAAATTATCAACAACATACGAATCAGGCAAATATTTCAAGGTAAAAGCGATTGACAGCAAAACTAAAAAACCTGTAATGAATGTTAAACTTATTTTAAAAGTATATTCCGGTAAAAAATATAAAAAAGTCACTGCAGCAACTGATTCCAATGGAATTGCAAAATATTATGCATCTAATTTAGGCATTGGCACTCATAAAGTGACAATAAATGTTAAAGATTCTAAAAAGTTCTTATCAAAGATGAAATACAGTTCGATTAAAATATCAAAGGCCAAACTAAAAATTTCAGCTCCAAAAATCACAGGATATTATAAGGAATCTAAAAGGTACAAGATTGCTGTTAAAAATAGAGAATCCAAAAAACCGATGAAGAGTATTAAAGTTATGATAAAGGTTTTCACAGATAAAAAATATAAGAAGTACTCTTTGAAAACGGATAAAAAAGGGATTGTGAGTTTCAACATGAAATCATTGCCTAAAGGCAAACACAAAGTTGTTATCAATATTAAATCAAACTCTAAGGTAAAATCGGCTGTTTTAAAAACATATATCAAAACTATTGCTCGTTCAAATGTAATAAACCTTAAAGTCAATAATCATGTTTTAAAGGTGAAATTGGAAGATAATTCCGCAGCAAAAGCACTGATAAACAAGCTAAAGAAGGGAGATGTTACAATTCATGCTGAAGATTATGGAGGATTTGAAAAAGTTGGGGATTTGGGTTTTTCACTTCCGAGAAGCGACAAATACATAACCACCTCGGCAGGTGATATCGTGCTTTATGAGGGTGATGAGATATCACTATTCTATAATTCAAATTCCTGGTCCTATACAAAACTGGGCAAGGTACAGAATATTAAAGATTTGAAGAAGATTTTGGGAACTGGCGATGTAAAATTGGTTTTAAGTTTAAAATAATAAGTATTGGGGTGATATGGTGTCTTTCATTAAAAAAATTTGTTTTATAGTAATATTGAGTTTAATTGCTTGCACTGCGGTTAGCGGGGATGATAGTATGGATGAGTTAGTTAAAGTCAAAATCAATGATGAGGTATTTGATGTTAAATTGGAAAACAATTCTGCCACACAGGAACTGGTTAAAGAACTGAAAAAAGGAAATGTCACAGTTAATGCATCGGAGTATGGTGGTTTTGAAAAAGTGGGAGATTTAGGCTTTTCACTTCCAGCAAGTGATGAAAATATTGGTACTGCTCCGGGGGATATTGTATTGTATCAGGGAGACAAAATATCCTTGTTTTATGGTTCCCATTCATGGAGCTATACAAAACTGGGTAAAATAGATAATGTTGACTCCAATAAACTAAAGGAAGTTCTTGGGTCTGGTGATGTTACATTGGAGTTCAGTTTAAAATAATTATAAATTTCATCAAATAATATAAAAAGGTGTTATAATGGAGAATATTGAGATAACAAAAGAATGGGATAAGGTTTTTCCCAAAAGCGATAATGTAGACCATGAAAAGGTAACATTCAGAAATAGGTATGGAATCACTTTGGTTGCAGATTTATACAAACCAAAAGATTCTAAGGATAAATTGCCTGCTATTGCATGCGCAGGACCATTCGGTGCTGTAAAAGAGCAGGTTTCAGGTCTCTATGCGCAAACATTGGCTGAAATGGGATTTTTGACAATAGCTTTTGATCCTTCATTTACTGGTGAAAGCTCAGGTGAGCCTCGTGATATGGCATCTCCAGACATCAACACTGAAGATTTCCAGGCTGCAGTTGACTATCTTGTCACATCAGATGATGTTGACAGTGACAGGGTCGGAATTTGTGGAATCTGCGGATGGGGAGGAATGGCATTAAATGCTGCGTCCCTTGATACCCGTATTAAAGCAACAGTCACCTCAACAATGTATAATATGACTCGCATTACTGCAAAGGGGTATTATGATGCTGATGATAATGCCAATGCAAGATATGAAATGAAAGTTGCCCTAAACAATCAGAGAACCGAGGACTTTAAAAATGGAGAATATGCAAAAGCCGGTGGGGTCATAAAAGAAGTGACTGATGACTTGCCACAATTTGTAAAGGATTATCATGACTTTTACATTGAACCGTTGGGATACCATCCAAGATCTCCGGGTTCAAATGATGGATGGAATGTAATAGGATGCATGTCATTCATATCTCAGCCGATTATAGCTTATTCTGATGAAATCAGAACACCAATTTTAATGATTCATGGGGAAAATGCACATTCCAGATATTTCTCAGAGGATGAATTTGCAAAATTGACTGGGGACAATAAGGAGCTAATGATTATTCCTGATGCGGTTCACACGGATTTGTACTATAAAACTGATGTAATTCCATTTGAAAAGATTGCAGAATTTTTCAATGAAAACTTGTAAGTTACTTTAAAAAGTAACTATTATTTTCTTTTTTTGTTTCAAGAAAAATTTCACTATTATTAATAGGATAATTTCGTTACTATTATGCAAACATGCAATTAATTTTAATTTTTTAACAAGAATTAGGTGTATTGTATAAAACAAGTTTAACTAAAAGTAGTGTATAATTTAAAGTGTGTTATGCCAACAGCAACATGAAGCTGGTTAAAAAGAACCAAAAGTTGCACAATCCGGATTCACCCTTGCTGATTGGGGAAGTTAAAGATGGTGATGTTGTAAAAGAGGTTAATGAACCCAGCTATATTGACACACAACAGAAACTATTTTAATTAATTTCATGAATCATTTTTAATTAAATCATTTTTTTTTCAGGATACTTTTAATTGAACAACCTCACCTTGTAGAAGGTGAGGATTCCTAGATTTTGTTTTTTGCTCAATGGGTTAATTGAGTCTTTTCTAGGCAATCCCCGCTGAAC
>CADAAJ010000043.1 GCA_902785855.1 uncultured Methanobrevibacter sp.
ATGAATTTGATGCAAAAATTGAAGAAATTCAATCCGCAATTACTAAACAATGCAGTGAGGCTTAAAAATGAATACAAATATTAAAACTAGAGAATATACAACTGTATCTGAAGTCTCAGGTCCTTTAATGATTGTTGAAGGAGTAGAAGGCGTTGGTTACAATGAAATTGTAGATATTGAAACACCTACTGGTGAAAAAAGAAGTGGACAAGTTCTTGAAGTAACTAAAGATGTTGCTGTTATCCAAGTTTTCGAAGGAACTAATGATTTAAACACTAAAAATACTAAAACCAGATTTACTGGTCAAACCGCAAAAATTGGTGTATCCAGAGACATGATGGGTCGTATTTTTAATGGTATTGGTAAACCTATTGATGGTGGACCAGAAATCATCCCTGATGAAGAATTAGATATTAATGGGGCTCCTATGAACCCTGCTTCTCGTGAATTCCCAGAAGAATTTATTCAAACTGGTATCTCTACCATTGACGGAATGAACACATTAGTAAGAGGTCAAAAACTTCCTATTTTCTCAGGATCTGGTTTACCTCACAATGATTTAGCTGTACAAATTGCAAGACAAGCTAAAGTATTAGGTGCAGATGATGAATTTGCAGTAATTTTCGCAGCTATGGGTATTACAAACGAAGAAGCAAACTTCTTTATGAGAGACTTTGAACGTACTGGAGCTTTAGAAAAATTAACAGTATTCATGAACTTAGCTGACGACCCAGCTATTGAAAGAATCTTAACTCCAAAAATGGCTTTAACTACTGCTGAATACTTCGCTTTCACTTTAGGTATGCAAGTATTAGTTATCTTAACTGATATGACTAACTATTGTGAAGCTTTAAGGGAAATTTCTGCAGCAAGAGAAGAAGTACCTGGAAGAAGAGGTTATCCTGGTTACATGTATACTGACCTTGCTAACATTTATGAAAGAGCAGGACGTATTGATGGAAAAGAAGGTTCTATTACTCAAATGCCTATCTTAGTTATGCCTCAAGACGATATTACTCACCCAATTCCTGATTTAACCGGTTATATTACCGAAGGACAAATTGTATTAAGTAGGGAAATTTCCAGGAAAGGTATTTACCCTCCTGTAGATGTACTTCCTTCACTTTCTCGTTTGATGAGTGGTGGTATTGGAGGAGAAAAAACTCGTGATGATCACAGTGGAGTATCTGACCAACTTTATTCAGCTTATGCTGAAGGTCGTGAATTAAGAGACTTAGTTGCGGTTGTAGGGGAAGAAGCTCTTACTGAAAGGGATCAAAAATTCTTAGAATTTGCTCAAGCATTTGAAGATAAATTCATTACTCAAAATAAAGATGAAGATAGAACTATCTTTGAAACTTTAGATCTTGGATGGGAATTACTCAAAATCTTACCTAAATCCGAACTCAAAAGGGTTAAAGAAGAATTTATTGAACAATACCTTCCTGATGATGAATAATCTCATTACAGTAAATGTAGGTGATTAAATGGCACAAGATATTATAGATGGAATTAATCCAACTCGTATGGAATTATTATCTCTTAAAAACAGAACTAAACTTGCTGTTAAAGGGCATGGTTTACTCAAAGAAAAAAGAGATGCTTTAATTAAAGAGTTTTTTGATATCTTGGATCGTGTCAAAGGTATTCGTGAAAATGCAGAACTTAGTCTTAAAGAAGCTAATGAAGCTTTACTTGAAGCTCAAGTTGCTATGGGTGATTTAGCTGTTAAAAAAGCTGCATTATCTGTTACAGAATCTATTGATGTTGAAATTACATCAAGGAGTGTTATGGGTGTATCAGTACCTGTGACTAATGTTAAAATGGATGATAGGTCTATTATTGATAGAGGTTATGGTTTTTCTGATACTACTATACAATTAGATGAAGCTGCAAAGAAATTTGAGGAATCTCTAAAGTTTTTAATTGAACTCGGTGAAGTTGAGAAAACTATTTTCTTACTTGCTGAAGAAATTGAAGCTACTAAACGTAGGGTAAATGCTTTAGAGCATATTATGATTCCAAGATTCGAAAATACTGAAAAGTATATTGATATGAGACTCCAAGAAATGGAAAGGGAAAACTTTGTAAGATTGAAAATGATTAGATCAACTATTGAGAAAAATGAAAAAGCAGCTGCTGAAGCAGAAGCTTCTAAAGCTTAATTTTTCTTAATATTTATCATTTTCTTTTATTTTTTATTATTTTTTTATTTAATGGTTATAATTTTTGTTAATTTTAAAATTAGTTATTTTTATTAATTTATTGTAATAATATTTTTTTCAAGAAACCGGTGTAAAAATGAAAAGAAATCCTATTGACCAATATATGAAGGACCCTGATAATAAAGCCAAAGTATTTATTTGGATGACTCGTGGTATGATTATTTCAACTATTATGATAACAATTGGTGTAATTTTATTTATTTTATATCTAGTTGGTGCATTTTAGTTTGTTTTTCTACATTTAAGCTTGTTTTTTCTACTTTTTTATATAATTTTTCAAAATCCTTATCTTTATCAATTATTGTTAGTAAAGGCTCACCTTTTTCAGTTATGGAACCTACATGGGGTAAGTCAAAAATGTTATTTTCATTAATTTCATTATATTTCATTCGTGTTGGTGAATAAATTATTTTTTTATATGAGTAATATTTAGCTTTTGGAATTTCTATTGTTTGACCTTGACATGTTTTTATATGTGCATCAAGCATGTTTATTCCAAAACTTTTTTCAATACATTCATATGTTCCCTGAAGTCTGGGATTAATTTCTAGTGCATATAATCCATTTTCATTTAAAATATAATCTATTCCATTTGATCCAATCAAATTAAATTTTTTTGCTAATTCTTCACATATTATTTCCTGTTTATTAGTTATCTCTTTAATATCTTTTGTTTCAGTTATTATGGATTGTTTTGTTAGAGGTAGGATATTTCCAATGTATTTAAAGCTGTTACTTTCAGAAATATCATTTACTGTAAGTAGTCGAGAATGGGTTAATATTTGCATATTATTTTTATTGGCGAGTATTGATGAACTTAAGTTTATCCCATCGATATATTCCTGGATAATATATTCTTCATTATTCAATTCAATATCTTCACTTAATAAATTTATATTATATCCTCCACTTCCTTTCAATGGTTTTAATATAAATTTGGTTTCAGGATAATTTTTATTTATTTCAAATGCATCTGCAATATCTTTTATTTTAAATGTTTCTGGTGTTAATATTGAATTTTTAATTTTTTTATAAAATTTATATTTATTCTCAATACTTTCAACATCTGTTGTTCCTAATATTTTTTTTTGATCTTTTTTTTTAAAGTCACTTGGTGAAACTCCAGAAATTGGAATTATATAATCGACTTCATCAATATAGTCTTTTGATATTTCTAAAATATTTTCACTATTGAAATTATCTTCAAAAAGACCACAACTTTCATCATATTTTTCATTTAAAATAATTTTTTGATTTTTTATTGTTGGCATATCAGATGTGGAAAAATAACTTGTAGAATAAATTTCATAATTTAATTTTAATGCACTATTAAGCATACTTCTTGTATTTATTCCAATAAGTAATAGCTTTTTCATAAAATATCAATAAAAATAGTTTTTAATAATAGTCCCGAGCGGAGTCGAACCGCCGTCTCCGGGTCCAAAGCCTAGAAGGATTACCACTACCCTACGGGACTATATTTGTTGCATTATATACAACAATAATATATTTTGATTATATAGTATTTAAATCTATCGGTTATTTGATAATTTTTGATAAAATAGACATTTTTCATGCCATTTACAATTAAAACAGATTTTAGAAACACTTTCTTTGGTGTTAAATATCTGATCAATTTTGTTAAATAATTCAACGGAATTATATTCTTTTTTAGAATCTATTTTTTTTAAAACTTCCTTGTCCATTTTATTAATATTATTATTTTGAATTTCATTTTCACAAAGATTATTTTTCAAATTTGGACAGGATGAACAGATATCATCAGCAGAATTTGTAAGTGAAATTGTTGTGGTGTTGTCTTTTCGTTTAGAATTAATAAATTTCATATTTTCAACAAAATCATCATTGTATCCATATCCCTGAAATCCTTTCAGACATAATAAATGATGACCTCTTAAAACTAATTTCATATTAATCAAAAAAAAGAAAAAAAGTAAGGTTTTTTAAAAAACCTACTCTTTTGGTAATAAAGTTTTAGAAACTGTTGCAGCTCCTAATATTTTTACAATATCTCCTAAAATAAATGGAACAAGTCCCATCATTAAAAGATTTATAATTCCAATACTTGCACCTTGGGTTATATTATACCATAATGCAAGACCTGCTAAACCAGGAATATAAATTAATGCAAAGTTTGCAATTGTAATTATAATTAACATTTTTCTAAAATTACGTGCGCTTGCATATTTTTCAGTAATTAATCCTATAAAGTAAGATGCAATAATAAATCCTATAAAGAATCCACCAGTTGAACCGAGTAATGCTTCAAGTCCTCCTGTCATTCCTCCAAACCATGGGATAAATGCAACACCTAAAACTACATATAAAATTTGACTTAAACATCCATATTTTTTTCCTAAAAATAATCCGGAGCATAATACTGCAAATGTTTGAGCAGTTATAGGAACGGGGGTCCATGGGAGGGGAATAAGAATTTGTGCCATTAAACCGGTAAAACAAGCCATTAATAAAGACATTAATATTTTTGTGGTTGTATTAGCATCTTGTATTCTATTAAACACATCTTTTCTTGTTGTGTAATAGTTTTCCATGTTCATATTCATGTAGGTACCTCCATTTTATACATTCAATATAATTTATATTAATATTATATATTTAATATTTTTGTAAAAGTCATGTTTTTTTATATTTTTTCTATTTTCTTTATAACTGCTTTTTAATCTTTATTTTTAAATTTTAAGAATTTTCATGTTGTTATTTTTTTATAATGTAAATTGTTATATTAATATTAATTTTTTAATTACTTTTAGTTTGTTTAAGTCAAATACATATAGTTTGTAGTTATATTAGTTATTTTCATAATAATTTAACTTTATTTTAAAAAATTAAACTCGTTTAATTAGTTTTATCTAATAAAAAGGTTTATATATAATATTTTTTAATAGATATGTATGTAGCGAGATTAAGGTCTCACTAACGATAAATTTTGTTATGGAGGTAAAATATTTTGAACAAACAAATTATACTCACTTTATTCATAGTTCTTGCTGTTGTATTTTCAGCAGGTACAATTTATGCAAGTGATGTAAATGTTACTGATTCTGACATTACTGCTTTATCAGAAAATTCTGAAATTGTAAGTGCTGAATCTTCTGATTTGCAAGTTATGGAATCAGATAATGAAAATAGTCCGTCTGAGGATTTATTAAATTCTGTTGATTCAAGTACTTTATCAACTAACACTGAGAATCGTGATATTTTGTCTAGTAACAGTTCTGTTATAGAAATTTCTAATACTGTCACTGCTCAAAATGTTACTAAATATTATAAAGGTAGCGAAAAATATGTTGCAACCTTTTTAGATATTAATGGTACTCCTCTAGTTAATACGGATGTTGTAATTTCTTTAAATGGTAAAGATAAAACTTATACTACTGATTCTTCTGGTTCTGTTTCACTTAATTTTGATCTTAACCCGGGTTCATACAAAGTTGTTGCAACCAATCCTAAAACTGGTTACTCATTAACTACTAATTTTGTAGTATTGTCTACCATTGAAGCTGAAAATCTTAGAAAAGTTTATACTGATGATAAGAAATTTTCAGCAGTATTTTATAAAAGCAATGGTAAAGTTTTAGCTAATAAGAAAATTAAGTTTAAACTTAATGGTAAAACTTACAAAGTTAAAACAAACGCTAAAGGTGTAGCCAGCTTATCTTTAAAGAATCTTAAAAAAGGAAAATACTCTATTGTTTCTTATAATAAGGATGGTTTAACAAAAACCAATAAAATTAAAGTTGTTAAATCTTCAACAACTTCCTTAAAAACATTACAATATACTTTCCTTAAATCAGATTCTAAAAAAGTTAAGGCTAGAGTATTTGATAAATATGGTGATTCTTTATCTAAAGGATTTGTTGTTACTGTTAAAATTAATGGAAAATCTTACTCTGCAAAAACAAACAGTAAAGGTATTATTAAAGTTAAATTACCTTCTCTTAAAGCAGGGGTTTACACTGCAAAATATTCATTTGCAAAATCTGGTGTTTATAAAGCTTCTAGTGCTGAGAATACAGTAACCATTATTCCATCTAGTACTCCTACTTTCACTGTAAAGAGTACAACCAGATTTGGACATGGTGCTGGAACTCCATTCAAATTAGCTTTAACATCTGGAAGTGTTCCATTAGCTGGTAAAACTGTAAAACTTTCTTTAAATGGTAATACATATACTGAGACTACAAACAGTAAGGGAATAGTTTCACTACCAATTAATTTAGATATTGGCGATTATACAATTAGTTATACTAATAAAGCTGAGTCTAAAATTACTTCAATTAGTGGATCCACTCCTATTAATGTCTTTGAAAGAAGTGTTTCTTCTATAAACTGGCATAGCTCAACTTCCCTTTATCAGGGTACAAGAACATGTCAATTATTATTATTGGATTCTAATAGTTATGCTATTTCTGGTGGAGTTGTCGAATTAACTGTTAATTCTCAAAAATATTCAGCAGTCACTGATAATGATGGTTATGCTGTATTCAAAGCTAACTTTGGTGTAGGTAATTACAGTGTTTCCTATTCATTTGCAGGAGATAATGATAATGCTCCTACTACTGGTACTACTGCTTTAACAGTATTAAAAAATACTGCTATACCACTTAAGGATGTTATTTCTGGTGCATCTAGTTTAAAATCCTATTATCAAAGTAATGATAAATTGCCTGAAACTGTTACTGCAGGCGGATTCACATTTACTGTACCGGAATTCTTGTTTTTAATGAGTCAAGCTATTTGTCAAATTGGTAACTCAGATTATGGTGATGTTCCATATATTTCTGGTGTTGGTGATCCTAGTTCTCCTACTGGAGATACTATTACCAATTCACAATTAAAAAAAGATGGATATTTAAGTCTTGCTAAAAAAATAGCAAATTATATTAATGAACATGGTATTGCTCCTAATTATGCTTCTTCTGATGTTGGAAAAATCAGTTATGAAGAATTAGCAGATGCATTTGCAAGAGTTGTTGCATATTATGGATCTTATGCAGCATTACCTAATTATGTTACTATTAATTATCCACCTGGTGGCAGTTCTGGATCACAAACAGGTTCTGGTTTAAATGAGAAAAACACTATTACTGATTTAAAACCTTATTTAGTGGCAACCACCAATTGTCAAGTTGGAAATGCAGCTATTAAAAAGGTTGTTGATTCATTAGTTAAAGATTTAACTTCTGATGCTGCTAAAGCAAGAGCTATATTTAATTATGTAAGAGATTCAGTATCTTATAGTTTCTACTATAATACCAAATATGGTGCTACCGGTACTTTATCTTATAAAACAGGTAACTGTGTTGATCAAGCACATTTAGCTATTGCTATGTTTAGAACCGCAGGACTTGCTGCAAGATATGTTCATGGAACATGCAGATTCTCTAGTGGTAGTACTTATGGTCACGTATGGGCCCAAGTTTTAATTGATGGAACTTGGACTGTAGCTGATGCAACAAGTTCAAGAAATTCATTAGGGCATGTAGCTAATTGGAATACTGCTTCATATTCACTTAAAGGTAAATATGCAAGTATATCATTCTAATTAATTCCATTTCCTTTTTTTTATTTTATTATTTTTTTCTAATTTTTTTTAAAAACAATTATTTTATACTATTTCATATACATTACTATTTTCATATATTCTTTATTCTCATTTAATAGGATAATAATTAAATATTCAATTAATAATTTTAGTTAGTTTTTTATAATAATGTATTTTAATGAGGCATGATTTTAATTATTTTGTGGTGTTGATTCGAGTTAAAATATCAATTTGTAGGATTGTAAAATTTTTCTAAAAAAAGTAAAAAAATAAGAGATGAGAATTAAAAAATGTTATTCTCATTAGTTGATAGTTATTAATTTAATATTTTGTGGTTTTTTAACAATGTTCATTGATTTAAAAGCAACTAATTTTTTAATTCCTTTTTGTGATGCAACATCAACCAATCTTTGGGAAATTACTCCATCGAATATGACAGTATCAGCAGTTCCTTCTATATTTTTAATTTCTTCATAGATATCTTCTACTTCTACTTCTTTAGTCATGTTAAATGCTTCATCTAAGATAGCTCCACAGTTTGTTCCTTCAAACTCTTTTAACATATCTTTCATTAAGCTAACTTCATCATCTTCGATTTCATCTTCTTGAACTTTTTGTTGTTTTTTACGTGATTTATCTTGTTTTTTGCTATCTTTTTTATCAGATTCAACTAATATATTGTTATTAGCTAAAAACTGTGCTGTTGGAACTTTATCTCTGAGTGCAACTAATACTTCATCTTTTTCTAAGTCTTCCACTTCTTTTCCTTTTGGTGCACGTGTAATATAGTCAACATCACCAATCTGTAAAAGTTCTTTTAATATGAGTTCTCCACCTCTGTCTCCATCAACAAATGCGGTGGTAGTTCTTTTTTTACTTAAATCACCAATGGATTGAGGTACACTAACTCCCTCAACTGCCACAGTATTTTTAATTCCATATTTAAGTAAATTTAAGACATCACTACGTCCTTCTACTACGATAATTGCATCGGATGTGTGTATGCTTGGACCTGCAGGTAAGCGATCATCACCGTATTCGGAGATTTCATGAACTCTCATAGCTTCCCTTACCTCTTCAATCATTTTCATACTAGCTGGACCAACACTTTCAACCATGTTTTTGTAAATTTCTTTTGCACGATTTACTACTTGTTGTCTTTTAACAGCTCTTACATCTTCAACTTTGGTTGTATGAATTTCTGCTTCACAAGGTCCTACTCTATTAATTGTTTCAAGAGATGCAGCAAGGATAGCGGTTTCAACTCTATCTAAACTGGATGGAATTACAATATCTCCTTTCGCTCTTCCACTGTTTGAATGGATGTTAACTTGAATTCTTCCTATTCTTCCAGTTCTTTGAAGTTCTCTTAAATCTAAATCATTACTAAGTAATCCTTCAGTTTGCCCAAATACTGCACCAACAACATCTGGTTTTTCTACAATGCCGTTTGCATTAATTTGAGCATGAATTAAATATTTTGTTGTTGTTAATTCTTCGCCTTTTCCCATTTTTAAGCCTCCTGAGCTTATTAATCGGGATAATTTATGCAATATTTAAATTTTATATTATATTTTTTTCATAAATTATACGATAAATATATTTTTTTAGGTCATTTGACCTTTTATACACTAAAAAGAGTTAATCATTTGTAAGAAATTACTATTAAGGGAGTTACTATTTTCTATATAATCTTTTAAATTTATATTTTATTTTAAACTTTATTTATCCTTAATAACAATTTCTCTCCTTTTTTGATTAAATTAAATAATAATTATAATAATGAATAATTTAAATAAACTCTATAAGCATATAATATTAAGTATTTTTAAAAATACTATGATAATAATTTTAGTAAAACTAATATATAAAATATGTTATGTATTTTAATAATGGTTAACAAATATTATTTAAGTTACAAAAATTTGGTGAAGTCATGTCATTAAGTCCGGAAGATGTTTTAAATAAAAAAAAGAGTTTAAACAAACGTATTGATATAGAAAATATTAAATTAAATGATGTTAATGTTGATGATTTAAAGTTTAATGGTAATAATTATAATCAATATATTAATTTGGTTTCTTTACTTGAAAATGTATCAGCATGTCAAATATCTGATGCATATAATTCAATTTCAAAAAGATCAGGTACAATACAATCTATAAAATCTATTAACAATAAAAAAGTTTGGGGATCTATATTTCCATGTGAAACTACAAGTGATGACTGGGGAACTTCAGCAGTTGCAATTGATAGTGCTAATCCTGGAGATATTTTATTTTTTAAAGTTGATGGGGATGATAAAGCTATTTGGGGTGAACTTGCATCTAAATCTGCTCAAAGTAGTGGAATTAAAGCAACTGTAGTATATGGATCTGTTAGAGATTTGGATGCACTTTTATATTTTGATTATCCTATTTTTGCAAGTAACTTTGCTCCAAACGCAGGTTCTCCATTAGGATTGGGCAAATTAAATCTAGCTATTGATGTTGAAGGGGTTGAAATCAATCCTGGCGATTTTTTCTTTGGTGATGAAAATGGTATTGTTGTGATACCTAAAAAATTATTTAATCAGACTATGCTTGCAACTTTGGCAGTTAAAATTAAAGAAACAATGATTGTTGATAAAATTTCTCAGGGATTCACATTATCTGAAATTGCTGGTTTGAAATAAATGGAAAAACATTTAAATTGAAATTAATATTTATATATAAATATATCGATATATTTATATACTACTTTTTTCTAATTATATAAATGATACAGATTTGATTTTATGAAATTTTTAGGTAATAGTTTGCATGTTGCAAACTCAGGTAAACTAATAGCAAGGTCTTCTAAAACACCGTCACCTGGTGGAATTGTTTTTGATAGTAATAAAAACAAAATTGGTAAGGTGAGTTATGTTTTTGGACCTACAAAGAATCCATATATTTCTATTAGATTATTTAAATCTGTAAATAAGGTAGAAATAGAAAAACATTGTGGTGAAAAACTATTTGTATCAAAACCAAAATCCAAAAAACCTAGAAAAAGGAGGATGAAACCACGACACAAGAAATAAACGATGTTCCCGTTGAAGGACATAGAAAACCTATGGCCAATAGACAAGTTGATGTTTATGATGATTCTAAACAGACTGTATGTCCGGAATGTGGTTCTGAAGAATTAATTGGAGATTATGAAAGAGCAGAAGTTGTTTGTGCTCATTGTGGACTAGTTATTGATGAAAATCTTGTTGATATGGGCCCAGAATGGAGGGCATTTGACCATGAACAAAGAGATAAACGTACTAGAGTTGGTGCTCCAATTACATACACTATTCACGATAAAGGTTTAAGTACTATGATCGACTGGAGAAATAAAGATATCTACGGTCGTGATATTCCTGCAAGAAATAGGGCTCAATGGTATAGGTTAAGGAAATGGCAAAGAAAAATTAGGATTTCCGGAGCTACTGAAAGGAATTTGGCATTTGCATTAAGTGAACTTGATCGTGACTCTTCAAGATTAGGTCTTCCAAGAAGTGTAAGAGAAGCTGCATCTGTTGTATATAGGAGTGCAGTAGATAACAAATTAATCAGAGGAAGAAGTATTGAAGGAGTTGTAGCAGCTTCATTATATGCTGCTTGTAGAAGATGTAACGTGCCACGTACTTTAGACGAAATTGCTGAAGTTTCTCGTGTTACTAAAAAAGAAGTTGGAAGAACTTACAGGTTCTTAACCCGTGAATTAAATATTAAATTACCGCCAACTTCTCCAGTGGATTACGTTCCTAGATTTGCATCTGAACTTGGACTTTCTGGTGAAGCTCAATCTAAAGCTATTGAAATCATTGAAAAAGCTATGGAAAAAGGTTTAACTTCAGGAAGAGGTCCTACTGGTGTTGCAGCTGCTGCTTTATATATTGCATCTGTTTTACTTGGTGAGAGAAAAACACAAAGAGATGTTGCAGATATTGCAGGTGTAACTGAAGTAACTATTCGTAATAGATATAAAGAGTTAACTGAACAGTTAGAAATGGGTGTAACTTTATAGTTCACTTATTTTTTACTATTTTTTTTTAAATTATTATTTTTCATGAACTAATTATTTTTATAATTTGGAGTATTTTTCAATTCTATATATTAATTCACGTATAATTCCATCATTATTATAATTTTTAACTTTTGCTAATCTATTTTTGTATTTTGGAAGTCTATTTAAAAAGTCATGAACTCTTTTCGAATTCATTACTTCATGGAATTCTCCATATCCTAATTTTTGAACATAAAATCCGTTTAATACCTGTTCAAAGTTTCCTCTAGCAGGCACTGAATAAATTGGTTTTTTCAAATGAATTGATTCGCAAATAAATGTAAATCCTCCATTACATATAACTGCTTTTGATGTTGCTAAATCCTGATAAAATTCATTTTCATTAAATTCTTTATAATGCAAATTCCCGTCAACTTCTTCTTTATTAAATCCGTAGATAATGAATTTTTCATTTTTAAGGGATTTTAATTTATGAACTACTTTTCCACTTTCACGACTGGTCTGATATACAATTATGTGTTCTCCTTCGCTAGGTTTTAATTTACGTATATCTTCACGAATAATCGGTGGGTATATTATAGCATTCTTTCTAAATCGTAATTTTGGATAGAAAAAACTTGTTATTAAATAAATCTTAGGCTTTACTACATATCCTTTAATAACCCCCCTTGCTTTTAGCATATCAGCAAAATATTTTTTAGGGTAACTGATTCTAGCTTTTGTTATTATATGCATATTGTCTAAACTGATTAATGGAATATCGAGGAGTTTTGCTACCATACTTGCATATAACTCGAAATCTGTTATAATGACGTCGGGAGCCAATTGCCTAGCTTTTTTATATAATATTTCATATCCTTCTTTAATATTAGTAGGATTTCTTTTCATTGCATTTAATAATGTTTTAAAATTATTTACTTTATTGTTGATGTATACTGTATTAAAACCACCAATTCGGTATACATTATCATATTTGGAACTAAGATATTCATATGCTCTGTCACTGCTGAAAAGGTAAATATCATATTTATCTTTTAGTCTGTCTACAATAACACTTGTTCTTGTAGCATGGCCCATTCCTTCTCCGCAAACACAATAAAATACAATCTTTTTGTCTCTTTTAGTTTTTCTATTTGATCGTATAAGGTGTCTTGTTGTATCTATCATTTCTCTTGATTCATCAAGATTTCCTTTAATTTTATTGATTCTTTTACTTTGTTTAGACAGATTTTCAAATTTGGAGGATGTGTTTTCTTTTTCTTTTCCATGATCAAAAGTATAATCAAGCTCTTCAGCTTCAGTTCTTTTACCTAAAAAGTCATTAATGGTACTTTTTCCATATTGTTTTATAAGAGTTTCAATTCCTTCTTCTTCAAGTCTTCTAGTTGAAACAATAACTTTTGCTTTTCTTAAAACTTTAAAATGACTTTTTTTAGCTAATCTTTCAATATAATCTGTATCTTCACCAAAGGTTAATGATTCATCAAAACCTCCACATTTATCGTGCAATTCTTTTTTAGCAATAATTCCATAACATCCTGCACCGTGTGGTTTAATACTTTCAACACTGACCATAAATTTATTGGCCAGTTCGTGAAAGATTGCATCTTCAACTTTATTGGACATTGGTTTCATTTGTGTGATGGCTATTCCGGCTCTTTCTACTCTAAATTCATATAATGCATTTCTTAAATAGTCATCAGTAAGTTGTAAATCTGAATCAAGGAATAATAAATATTCGCCTTTAGCAACTTCAGCACCATTATTTCTACCTACAGCAGGTAATCCTCCATCAACTACAATACAACCATATTCCTCTGCAATTTCTCGTGTTCGGTCAGTAGAGTTTGCATCAGCCACAATTATTTCGTAATCATCAAAATTTTGCATTTTAATACTGTCTAAAAGTATTGGAAGATGTTCTTCTTCATTGTAAGTAGGTATAATGATACTTAATATCATAATTTATGATTTATTTTCAAAATTTATAAATTTTTTTAAATTCAAGGGACTGTCAAAATGTTAGCTCTTGATTTCTTTTTTCAATCCATCCATTTTTTTGAAGCATTATCTGATTGAATACTCCTTCCATTGTTCTGAATTTC
>CADAAJ010000044.1 GCA_902785855.1 uncultured Methanobrevibacter sp.
ACCTAACAATTTCATCTTAGGAGCAATTGGCAGTTTATTTTTAGAGAAAAATTTATTTTTAAAATAAATATTATCTTTTAATCCGGATGTAGATCTTCCAATAAGATGACCCGCTTCATTTGCTGCATATGCTGTTACTTTTGATGAAGTAACACCAATATGAGTTGATGAATGCCATTTAAATACTGTGGCATCTCTCCTATTAATTCCAAAATAATTTGATGCAACAATCTTCATGGCTGCTTTTGCAGGATTTTTATCAAATGAACGATAGTTTCCGTGTCTGTAGTAACTTTTTCCATTTGGAACACTGAT
This sequence comes from uncultured Methanobrevibacter sp., assembly GCA_902785855.1. Taxonomy (GTDB): domain Archaea; phylum Methanobacteriota; class Methanobacteria; order Methanobacteriales; family Methanobacteriaceae; genus Methanocatella. Next base: position 316 of record CADAAJ010000044.1, read on the forward strand.
ATACTGCCCCGGTTTTAATTTGCCTTTTAAAATTGTACCAATCCAGACAATTGCATATTTTCCATTAGGAGCTTTAATTACAAAGTGACCAACAGACAATGATTTAATACATCTTTGAATTTCTTTTAGAGATGATTTTTTAATTTTATTGGATTTAACCATATCCCCAGCAATATTTTCTATTTTTTTATTAATTGATGGATTATCTGCCCCACCGTTACCAATCAACCATCCGTCAGATGTTACAATTGAATGGAAAAAGTATGAACCTTTTGTTTTATACTGTTTAAGAGCAACTCTTCCATGCCATTTGACCGGTTTTATGAAAATATTTGCTGATGAAGTTGAATCTCTTCTAAAAGATGTAACCCCTTCATTAGCACTTACCTGGACAAAAACAGAATTACAACCAAATTCAACATCTGATTTTTCTTTAGACTCATCAACAGATTTTTCCTTGATTTTAATATCATGAGATGATTCAGCCAATATATTATCATCAGTTATATTTTCACTTGCCTGAACAGCATTTAAAGATAATATAAATAAAATCAGAATTAAAAGAAAAAGAAATCTCTTTTTAATCATATTACTCAATAAAAAAATTAAAAAAAAGTAGAGAAAAATAAATTTCTCTAGAATAATTCTTGTAAGTGCATGATTGCAGAACCTAATTTACCGTCGAAGTTACCTGCAGAAATTTCAAGTACTCCATCAACAGCACAAGCTGCTTCAATACCAGCTTTCATAGCTGCTTTTACAGATTCTTCATCTACACCATCAATAACAATCTCAAATACACCATCAGCGTCATCTCTAATATCAGAGTCAACTTTATCTTTTAAAGTTACACACATTTTTTCGTTGGTTGATGCATTTAAGAATTTTGCGTATTTATTAGAACCAACTTTAGAACCAGATGCAACCATACCTCCAGGGAATGGAGTGATTACACCTTCAACTTTACTGATTGCTTCAACAGCTGCTTGAGCAGCACTAACACCAGTCATTTGGTCTTTTGCTAAAATGAAGAAGTTACCTCCAGCAACACCATCTTTATAACCAAAGTCAGATTCTACTAAAAAGTCACCAGACATGATTGGAATTGAAAATACTTTTCTTCCATCAACTTCAACTTCTTGTTCAAATCCATCACCAAAGAATTTTAATTTAGCTCCAGTGTTTAAAGTATCTTCAGCTTCAAGAGCATTGAATGCAGCTGCAGTAGGTGAAGTTAAAATACACATACCAATTCTTTCCATTAATTCATGGTCAAGTGCTTTTTTACCACCTTGACAGATCATGATAACATAACCAGGCCTTCCATCAGGAGTATTTTCAGCTGGTACAAAACAGTCAATACCTGCTTCTGCAGGACATCCGATAACAGAAGTTCCATAACCAGTTGCTTCAGTTGCTGCGATTTTTGCTAATTCTTCAGTTGCTGCAGTAACTAATATTCTAGTTACTTTAATTCCGAAACCTTCCGCATAAGTATCTTTAATATCTACGCCATTTATTTCCATATTTTCACCAAAATTTTTTCAAAAAAATAATTTTTTGTGACAGTTAAATTTATGAAAATAAATTAAAATAAAGTTTTCTATTTAATTTAACTTTCCTCATTTTCATCCGTGTCATTTTCAATTTTATCAGATGAACCAAATGAAATTTTATCCAATGCTGAAGAACCATAATATGGTAGTATTACCATACCTAATATTGTTGCCATCCAGAATGAAATCAGTCTTTCAATTACAGTAGCTGCAGCACTAATAGAAGCTGTTACACCCGCTGCTGAATAAAATACAATCATAATTCCGTCAACAGCACCAAGACCCCCAGGAAGAAGAGGAATCATACCTACCAGAGAAGCAATAATAAACACTTCACCAATAACAATAAGATTTACATTAGCACCGAAAGCTAAAAATACAAAATAAACCCTTAAAATTTCAAAAACCCAAATTACAAAAGACAGAGGCAGTGCAGTGTATAGGACTTTTTTATTTGATATTAGAAGTTTCATAGTGTCCTGAAAACCAACAATTACCTTATGAATTTTGCCTTCAAATTCATCATTGTTTTTCTTATAAAATCTTCTAACCAGCCCAACAATCCATCCTTCAACTCTTTTTCCAAAATTAGGGTTGATTGACATGTAGATAAGTAAAATTAAAACTGCAATAATAACTATTACAGATACAATCATTAAAATAAGTAACCATAAATCCAAATCAAAATATAGAGTTGCAGCAATTATTGTAATAACAGCTAGTAAAACAAATGGAAAAGTATCTAGGGCTCTGTCTGCAACAACAGTTGCAAATGTCTCTTCCATACGATAATTATCATCCTGTTTTGCTAAAATATAAGCTCTTACTGGTTCTCCACCACCACGTCCTGATGGAGTAATATTATTTACTGCAAGACCTACCAAAACAATCGGAAGCAGTTTTTTAATACCAACATCAATATCTGCAAGATTGTTGAGAATTTTCCAACGTAAAGTATAGAGATAATAAGTAAAAATTTGTGTTACAATTGCTAAAACAATAAATTCCATTTTAGCTATCTTTAAAGCATCAATAACATTGTCAATACCTACAAAGTAAAGCATTACAAATAAAATTACTATACTAAATCCCATGAAAAATATTGATTTTTTATCCATAGTTTATTATACTTATGGAATTTGATACTTATAAATTTATATAGAAATATTATCAAATTATTACAATAATGAGATATATTAACAAAACAGACTTACTTATCGTAGCCCACAATTCCGGGAAAATAATGATGGGAATAGGAATTTTATGCTTAATTCCAATTATTGTCGATTTAATATATCTTGAATTTAATTTTATAGGATTTTTAATACCTAGTTTACTTTCTATCAGTCTTGGAGTATTATGTACTAAATTATTGGATAAATACTCCATAAGACAAATGAGACTTAAACACGGAATGATTATATCTGCACTTGCATGGTTATGGGCAAGTATTATTAGCGGCCTTATAATGATGATGGTAAGTGATTTAAGTTTTATTAATGGAGTTTTTGAAAGTATGTCTGCTTTAACCGGAAGCGGAATTACAATGTATCAGAATGTTGAAATCCTACCATACAGCATACTATTTTTCAGATCACTTGAACAATGGGTTGGAGGATTAGGAATTATTGTTATGATTGTAGCTATATTAACACGACCCGGAACATCATCAGCAAGACTATATCAATCTGAAGCCCGTGAAGAGAGATTAAAACCAAGTATTAAAGCAACATTAGAACACACAATTAAAATATACCTAATTTATACTGTTGCTGGAATTATTTTATATCTCCTAGCAGGAATGCCTGTTTTTGATTCCATTTGTAATACATTTACTATAATTTCAACAGGCGGAATGAGTATTAAAAATGCAAATATCGGATATTACCAAAGCGACATAATCTATTTCATTTCCATGGTATTAATGATACTTGGAGCAACAAGCTTTTTGGTTCACTACAAAGTTATAAAAACCAGAGGAAAATCATTAATCCAAGACCTTCAGTTTAAAGTAATGATTTCTATAATAGCTTTAGTAACCATAGTTTTATATTTTATATCCGATATCTACCCAATAGAGTTATTATTTACAGTAGTATCTGCTGCAACAACAACAGGTGCAAGTGTTGTTGGATTTGACGTTATGAGAACCTGGCCATCATTTGTTATAATTTGTATAATGGCAATAATGCTTATTGGTGGTTCAAGTGGTTCAACAGTAGGTGCAATCAAACTTTCAAGAGTTATAATCTATTTCAAAGGAATTTATAAACATATTAGAGAAATTCTTTCACCAGAAGGTCGTGTTGTCCCAATAAGAATTTCAAAAACAAAAATATCAGAAAAAGCTGTTGCAGACAGTGGAAACTTTATAACATTATACATGATTTGTATATTTATTACATGGGGACTGTTCTGTTTATACGGACATGATCCATTTTACAGTTTATTTGACACTATTTCCATTCAGGGAAATGTTGGTTTGACATTAGGAGAAATTAATTTTTCACTTGAAGACCCCTTAAAAGTTATCAGCATATTCAACATGTGGACAGGCAGATTAGAAATATATCCTGTGCTTATTACACTTAGAGCTTTTTTTGAAATTTTTAAAAGATAACTTTATAAGATTTAAAAATAAATATTGATTATTAAATATTATAGAGGGGATTGAATGTATGTAATTATTATGGGAGGAGGCCGTGTAGGACTTGCTCTTGCAAACTTATTAATCGAAGAAGGTTATGATATTACATTAATTGAAAGTGATGAGGCATTATGTGGCGAAGTTGCAGCAGAACTCGACGCATTAGTTATTTGTGGAAACGGAACAAATTCAAAATTACTTGAAGAGACAAATATTGAAGATGCAGATTATTTTATTGCAACAACAGGTAATGATGAAGCAAACTTGCTTTCATGTATTCTAGTTAGAAAATATGATGTTCCAAACATAATTGCACGTGTAAGTAACCCTGATCACGAAGAAGCATTTAAAGAAGTTGGAATTGACCAGGTAATAAGTCCCGAAATAACAGCAGCATCCCAATTACAACAATATGTTACAAGACCTAATGTAGCTGAATTAATTACATTAGGTGAAGGAGATGCTGAAATTCTCGATATGACAATTACTAACGATAAAATAATTGGAAAACGATTTAAAGATATCTCCCCGACAAAAGAATTTATTATAATAGCTACATATCAAAAAGGAAAATTAGTAATTCCCCAACCAGACAATACAATAAGCCGTGGAGAAAAAGTTTCCATACTTGTTAAAAGAGGAAACTTCAAAAAAGTTTCAAAGAAATTAGAAAAATAATTAAAGATATGAATATGATAATTTAATATGTTCATATCCCCTATCTTCCACAACAGGCCCATGACCTGGGAAGATTCTCTTAACATCTAATTTCATTAATTTTTCAACACTATTTTTCATATCAGCGTGATTACCACCAATATCCATACGACCAACACCCCCACCTGCAAAAATAGTATCACCACTTATAAGATTTTCACCATCCCACAGACATATTCCTCCACTGGTGTGTCCTGGAGTATGAATAACTTCAAAATCAGATATTTTATCACCTTCAACAAGTTCAACATCCACTCTGGAATTATCAGTACCACTAAATACATCAATCAAAGTTCTTTGAGTATTTTCATTTTTAAGTGCTTCTGCATCCAGTTCATGAATAGCAATTTTAGCATCTTTAAAAAAATGATTTCCACTAATATGATCATAATGACAATGAGTATTAACAACCATTTCAATATCTTCAGGTTCAACACCATTTTCCCTAAGTTTGGAGAATAAATAATCTTTATTCTGTCCAGCACCAGTATCAACCAGTATATTATCATCGATCAAATAACAATTTGAATCAATATTAAAACCCATAATAAAAACAATATTTGAACTCATAAAAAATAGTTTAGATAAAACAGTTATTAAAAGTTTTGAAAAATAGTTTAATATAAAATGGGGTCACAGGGATTTGAACCCCGATCCTGGGATTTCTCTTGTCTCAGTACTCCAATTGATCATCACAACGGATACTGTTCAGTTACGCGTATATTTCTTCAAAGACAACTGGAGTCCCAGATGATGCCTGGTTACACTATAACCCCACATACATATACAATATTAATTTTATTTACAGTAATATATAAAAGTTACGATGATTATTAAAATTTCACCTGTTTGTCAATACCTGCAATTTCATCAATTTCAAAAGCTTTTTCCAAAGCATAATCCTTTTCAACTTTATAATTACCATTACGAGTACGAGGAGTATTTTCTGGTTCTAAAAAAAGCCATTTTGTATATTTGAATCGAACTCCAATATATGCTTTGGCACCAAAAATTTTACAGAATTCACAAAGAGCGGTAATCTGAGGTTCATCAATATACACTTTATCTTTGGTAGTTGTTTTAACCTCAATCGCCAAATATAATTTACCATTACCTGCAATTACATCAGGTAAAGGATTTTTTGTAGCTCCACCAGATGCAGGAGCTCTCATAGCAGCGAAATTCCTCTCCCAAAGTTTATGTACCAAATCTCTTTCTTCAGCTGACCCTTTTTTAGCCATAATAACACTCAACAAATTTATATTAATAATTTTAATCCAATTTATATTTAAAATAAATGAAAGAGCATATGAAAAGTAATCTTAAAAAAATAGTTTTATAAATGGGGCCGGGGCCGAGATTCGAACCCGAGTCCCGGGATCCACAGTCCCGGAGGATGACCGCCTACCCTACCCCGGCATTTAAATACAAATATAAGTAAAAAATTGTTAAAGTGCGGGAGCAGGGATTTGAACCCTGGTAGACCTGCGTCAACAGGTCCTAAGCCTGTCCCCTTTGGCCTCTCGGGCACCCCCGCTTAAAAAAAACAAAGGATACATAGAAACCATTAAAAATCTTAACAAATTTTTTAAAATGCTCCGGCCGGGATTCGAACCCGAGTCTTCGGCTCGAAAGGCCGAAATGATTGGCCGGACTACACCACCGGAGCAATAAATCACAAATAAATTATAGTAACATGGGCCCAATGGGCTTCGAACCCATGACCTTCCGGTTATGAGCCGGACGCTCTACCTGGCTAAGCTATGGGCCCAAAAAGCGCCATCGACAGGGCTCGAACCTGTGACCAATCGGTTAACAGCCGAACGCTCTACCTACTGAGCTACGATGGCATGTAACACCCATCTAACTTAACCAAATAAAACCCATGTTTAAAAATCAAAAGACTTTAAACAGTAATAATAACTATAAATTACATAGTATATAAAGTTTTTGATTATTTCTATTTTTCAATGAAAAAATCGTTTTCAATAAATAAATTAGTGTGCCTAATATATAAACTTTAAGGACCATATATAAAAATATGGATTTTGACTTAATCAAAAAAGCTAATGAAATTACCTTAAAAAATCATGGAAATTTAATTACACTTGAAAGAGCAGTATTTTTATCATGGTGGTGTGATAAAGGAGACTGTGCATTCTGCTATATGTCAACACAAAAAGAAAAAATTAAAGATCCTCAAAAAGCAAGACGTAATATAAACAATATATTTGCAGAAGCAGAAATGTGTAAACGTCTGGATTGGAATATAGAATTTTTATCTGGAGGATATGAATCATTCACAACACAAGAAATTAAAAATATTGCAGAAAAAATCAAAAATATAACTGGAGATGGAGTCTGGTTAAATACTGGAATTACAGATGAATTAAATGAATATGGATCTGAAATTAAAGGAATAACAGGAGCAGTCGAAGTAGCTAATCCTAAAATTCACAAAAAAGTTTGCCCATCTAAAAAATTAGAAGATATAACTAACATGTTAGATGTTGCAGGAGATTTAGGATTTAAAAAAGCTATTACTATAATATTAGGACTTGGAGAAACACTAGAAGATGTTACATACATCCTTGACTATATTAAGGAACATGAAATTAATCGTGTGATATTTTACTCTCTAAATCCCCACAAAGAAACAATTTATGCAAACTCATCACAACCTGCATCACTTTACTATGCACAGGTTGTATCAAAAATCAGATTAGCATTTCCAGATATTGAAATAATTTGCGGAACTTGGATTGACAATTTAGCAAACATAGGAATCTTAATATTAAGCGGAGCAAATGGAATAACCAAATTTCCATTATTTAAAATGTTTGGAACAAAATATGGTAAAAGAGTTGAAGAAGAAGTAAAATGGGCAGGACGAGAATTAAAAGGAACTTTCACCAATGAAAAAAAATTAGGTCCTACTAAAAGTGAAATCTCACAAGATTTAGACAAATTTGTTAAAAGATATGTCGAAGAATCTTTAAAAAATAAGTATTAACAAGATTTAAAATTTCATAACTTTTATATTAATAAATTAGAATTGTTTAATCAAAAAATCTATAAAAAACTTAGGAATGCCATATTCCCAATTAAATATTAATAATAGAGAATTTAAAAAAAAGTTTTAATATATTCTCTAAAGTTTCAGAAAAAAACTAAATATAAAAATTATTCATTATAAAAACAGTGAAATAAAAAAATATAATATAAATAATGCAAAAAATCTGTGAAACTTATAATTTTTTTAACTTATGTGAAAATTTTAAAAAAATTATTGTTTAGACAAATAAAATAGTGACAAAATAAAAAAAATCTAAATTAAAAGAAAAAATGTTAGATTAAACACATAAAATAACATGACAACATATAAATAAAATAAAACATAATAATTATTATTAAATTAAACACATTACGAATAAATGTAAATGGGAACTATTATGTTTTTTGAAAAATTTAAAAATATTGATTTAAAAAAACAAATTTTATTTTTTAAAAATAATATAATAAAATCAAAAAAATATTGTATTATTTATATATTTTTAGTGTTAATTTTATTTACATCAAAACTATCTTCCTCAAATTTTAAAAATCCCGAATCTGAAATAATCGTCTGTTTCCTAGTTATACTATTAGGTATTTTTTTAATAGGATTTTATAGTGGACATCATAACAATAAAAACATTCATAAAAATGCATTTATAATAATACTTATTTTTGGAGTTATGTTCTCATTTTTAACTCCAGCAATTATGGTGCCTGATGAAAATGAACATTTAGCAAGAACAGAAATAACCTCCCGAGGAATACTATATCCTCAACCAGTAAATAATCAATTTCAAACAATCCGTTCAACAATAGATTTAATTAATGGCACATTAGTTAATGGAAATATAATACCCTCAGACAATATAACTGTTTTTAATATCGATTCATATAATACTCCTTTAAATTATTCTATGGAGAATTATTCAAGCATATTTGCACAAAATCCATTTTATGGATATTTAATGCCTGCTATTGGAATGTTAATAGCAAAATTTTTTGATTTGACTACAATTTGGTTATTATGGATGGGAAGATTGTTTAATGTGCTATTGTATGCCAGTTTAGTTACAGTTGCAATTAAAAAAACCCCAATACTCAAAGTACCAATGATTGCTTTTTCATGTATTCCCCTTGCTGTTTTTTTATGTGGTTCCGTATCAATTGATGCATTTATCAATGGAATGGGAATACTGGGAATTGCTTATTTCTTTTATTTATATAAAACACCACATTTAAATAAAAAACATATTCTAAAATTCTCCGCAATTATACTTCTCTTAGGAACATGTAAAGTAACATATTTTGCACTTATATTTTTATTGATATTAATTCCAAAAGATAATTTTGAAGAAAAAAATAAATACTTATATAGTGTTTTAAGTATAATAACAATTGGAATTATTGCAATATTATGGAGTAAGTTTTATTCAACTCCAGGATTTTTGCAATCTTATAGAATGGACCTTTGGATTACAAATCATGTAAATTCTACTGAACAGATAAATTACTTGATTGCTAATAAAAAAGATGGATTGATAATGCTATTACAAACACCAAAATACATAGTCAAAAATCTTAATCTTAATTATGATATGAGTGGAGACAATATTCATTTATTGTTTTTAGGAGCAATTATATTCTTATATCCAAAATCCGAAGAATTAATAAAAACCAGGATTGGAGTATTATTAATCTGTATTATCATATATGTTGGAACTTATTTCACATTACTGCTAACATGGACACCAATTGGTCAATTAAACGATATTTTAGGAGTTCAACCAAGATACTTCATTCCATTATTCACATTGTTACCTTTCATTTTTGGTTTCAATAATACTGAAGGAAATCGTGAAAAAATAGATTCTTATATAATTATGATGACAATCATGTTTCTCTCAGTAACAATCTTAGAAAGAATAATTTTATCATATTAATATGGTGAAACTGTGTTTAAATTAATACGAAAAAAAAGTAAAAGAAAAAATAGAATACATGAAAAAAATATTAATTTAATTAGAAATAGTGAATACTTTGACGAAGAATATTATAAATCAGAAAATCCTCAATTAAAAATCGATCCTTGTACTCATTATTATTATAAAGGATGGAAAAAAGAAATATCCCCAAGTTATAAATTTTCAACTAAACATTACCTAGAAAACAATCCAGATGTTAAAAATTCAGGAATTAATCCCCTATTACATTACTTAAAATATGGTCAATATGAAAATAGAAAAATCTATAAAGATATAGGAATATCATTAATTGATATCTACCAAAAAAGATACAATTTCGCTTATTCATATAAAACATATCAAATTAATGAAGAAAAAAAAATATTAAATTTATTTTTTGACAAAATTGACAATGATATAATTAAAATAAAAAATTTACTAAAATTTATTATTGATTTATCTAAAAAAAAGAAGTATATCATAAGAATTATCTATAACGAATCAAATTTCAGTGATTTGAAAAATATTTTGGAAAAAAATGACTTAAGATTGCCAAAAAATACCCTATTTATAAATTTAAAAACGGATAATTACTTAGAAATTCATGACAATGACATATATATATCAACATCATGGAAATCAACATTAGCACTATTGAGAAACAAATTAATAGATAAAATGATATATTTTTATATTGATAATTTCAATAGTGATGATATCACTGAAAGATATTATTATACAAAATCTTGTAATAACAAGCAAGTTATCTGTTTAACTGAAAATCAACCAGAAATTCTCGGAATAGATTTAAATTTCACTACAAATGATAAAAAAATAAAATTATCAGATAAAAATAGATTGTATTGTGATTTTAATGAATTAACATTGATTGGGATTGAATTTTTAAATAATCTATTTAAAAATAAAATTTTAGAGAAAAAATGGAATATAAAATTATTAAAAAGAAAAAATGTTGAAAAATTTCATTTAGATAATGAAATCATAGTTACAATGTGTAAAAAAATTGAAAATGACTGCACATTACTTATTTCATGCTTAAATAATGAAAATTCAGAACAAAACTTTCCAGCAATAACAATATTGCAAAAACAAAAAAAATACCTATTAAATAATTATATAAATATTTTAGAAAAAGAATCAATCGATAAAATTAAAAATAAAACTATTAAAATCAATTTAAATGATGAACTTGAATATTTAGAATTCAATGACAAAATAAATAATATGCTACCGTGATGAAATATGTATACACTTAATTATAAAAAAGACTTTGAAATGAAACTTCCAATACCCAAATTTTCAGAAAGATATGAAAAGATACTAAAAAGTGAAAAACAAAATATTGTATACATAAAAGAAGAATTTGACCACAGCACATTTAGATATAGAACTTACAATGTAATAGAATCAATGGAAAATAATGATAAATATAATGTTACTTGTTTTTTAGTTGAAGAATTAGAAAATATTATCCATTTAATAGATAAAATAGCCATCATTATACTTCAAAGAGCAAAGTGGTCATTTGAATTAGAAAATTTTATTTATTTACTAAAAAAAATGAATAAAATAATTATATACGACATGGATGATATGATATACCATACAAAATATGTTCCCAAATACATTAATAGTATAAGTAACTATGACGAATCAACTATTGATTCCTATTTTGCCCTATCCACAAGATATGAACTTATTGCATCAATGTGCGATGGATTTATTGTTACCACAAAAACATTGAAAAAACATATTGAAAAAGATTTTAAAAAACCAACATGGATAATTAAAAATTATTTAAATAAAAAACAAGAAACTATTTCAAAAGACATAGTTTTACAAAAAAATGAGAATTATGACAATACCAAATTTATAATAGGATATTTTAGTGGATCAATGTCACACAAACGAGATTTAGAAATAATTGAATACACAATAATTAAATTAATGGAAAAATATTCTAATATTTATCTAAATATAGTAGGACACATGTCTTTATCCAAAAAATTAGAAAAATTCAAAAAAGAAGGAAGAATAATTATTGATGATTTTGTTTCTTTTGAAGAATTACAATATAAAATAGGTAAAGTTGATGTAAATATTATCCCACTTCAAAAACACGAATTTAATGAATGTAAATCCGAATTGAAATATTTTGAAGCTAGTATAGTAAATACCATCAGTTGCGCTACTGATAACACAATCTATAACAATATTATTGAAGATGGAGTAGATGGATTTTTATGCAATGAACTAGAATGGTATGAAAAATTAGAATACATTTATTTAAATCCAAAAAAAATAAAAAACATCGCCCAAAAAGCAAATAAAAAATGTTATAAATTATATGGAAATAATAATCAAGAAAATACAATTGTCGCTGTTTATGATGAAATAGTTAACATTATTGGTAGTGAAAAGTAAACTTTATTAAATATTAATTTAAATAAGAATTATTAATAATAAATTAATAATGGAGTCTGATGATGTTAACAGTTGGTGTTATAGGAGCTGGTGCCTTAGGTACTGCAATATCACAAATAATTAGTGAAAATATTGATGAATTAATATTACATGTTAGAAATGAAAAGTTATGTGATGATATTAATACTAAAAGACATAATACTCAATATTATCCTAATCAAAAATTAAATTCTAATATTAAAGCAACAACAAATATCAATGATTTGAAAAAATGTACTATTATCTTTTTGGCTATACCTTCATCGGCTTTTAGAAATATATTAAAAAACTTAAAAGAAGTAATTAATAATGATACAATAATTGTTACAACTGCTAAAGGAATTGAATACCCTTCTTTAAAAACAATGGGCGATTTAATATCTGAATATTTCGATGATAATTTTGTTGCATTATCTGGACCTAATTTTGCATCTGAAATAATGTTAAATCAACCCACAATTACAAATATTGCATCAAGAAATTCTGAAAATTCCAAAAAAGTTAAAGAAGTGTTGGCTACAAAACAATTTAAAGTTAAAATAATTGACGATGTTAAAGGAATTGAAATTTGTGGTGTTTTAAAAAATATTAATGCAATAGCTAATGGAATTTGTGAAGGAATGAAAATTAATGAAAATGCCCGATATAGTATTTTAACAAAAGGATTTAAAGACACCATTAAAATAATTGAATCAGTTGGTGGGAAATCACAAACTGCACATGAATATTGTGGATTTGGTGATTTGATAATGACTTCAACATCCGCTGAAAGTAGAAACCATACTCTAGGAATACTTTATGGTCAAAGATTAGTTATTGATGAAGTAGCTAGTGGAATTGTATTTGAAGGAAAAAACTCCATTAAAGCTGTTAAAGACATTTGTAATAAAAATAACATTAACAGTGATATAGTCGATTTTGTTTATGAAGTTATAATTGAAAAAATATCCCCAATAAAAGCATTTAATACATTATGGGAGAAAATTGAATAAGGTGATATAATGATTGGAATGATTTTATCTGCAGGTATGGGAACAAGATTAATGCCCCTTACAAAAGAAATACCAAA
>CADAAJ010000045.1 GCA_902785855.1 uncultured Methanobrevibacter sp.
GAAATATTAATCATTTCAACTCCAAGGGATTTACCTATGTATAAGGATTTATTAGGTGATGGATCTAATTTAGGTATGAAATTTTCATATGAGGTTCAAGAAAATCCTAATGGTCTTGCAGAAGCTTTTATCATTGGTGAAGAATTCATTGGTGATGATAATGTTGCTTTAATTTTGGGAGATAATATTTTTCATGGACACAGATTTTCCGAAATCCTAGAAAGAGCAACTAATTTAGAAAAAGGTGCAACAATATTTGGATATTATACTAATAATCCTGAAGCATTTGGTGTAGTGGAATTTGATGATGAATGGAATGTTTTATCAATTGAAGAAAAGCCTGAAAATCCAAAATCAAATTATATTGTTCCAGGTCTTTATTTCTATGACAATGATGTAATTGAAATTGCTAAAAATGTAAAACCATCTCAAAGAGGGGAAGTTGAAATTACTTCTGTAAATGAAGAATATCTTAAAAGAGGCAATCTTAAAGTTGAACTTCTAGGAAGAGGTATGGCATGGCTTGATACTGGAACACATGATGGACTTTTAGAAGCAGCTAACTTTATTGAAACAGTACAAAAAAGACAAGGATTATATATTGCATGTCTTGAAGAGATTGCTTATTATAAAAATTATATCTCTAAAGAACAATTACTTAAAACTGCTAATGAACTTAAAAAAACAGATTATGGACAATATTTATTTAATTTAGCTAAAAGATGATATTATGGGTAAATTTAATTTTATAGAGACTGGAATAGAAGAAATGTTTGTAGTAGAACCTACGGTTTTTGAAGATAACAGAGGATATTTTATGGAAACATTTCAGGAAAAGGATTTTAAAGATGCCGGACACGACCTTAAATTTGTTCAGGATAATCAGTCAAAATCAACAAAAGGTGTTTTAAGAGGCCTTCACTTACAAGTTAATCATCCTCAGGGTAAATTGGTACGTGTAATTAAAGGTAAGGTATTTGATGTTGGAGTTGATTTAAGAGCTAATTCACCAACTTACGGTAAATGGTATGGGGAAATCTTATCTGAAGATAATAAAAAACAACTGTATATTCCTCCAAAATTTGCCCATGGATTTTTAGTATTGTCTGATGAAGCCGAATTTTTATATAAATGTACAGAATTTTATCATGGTGATGATGAAAGCGGAATAATGTGGAATGATGAGGATATAGGTATTAAATGGCCATTAGATGATATTGATGAAGTTATATTATCTGACAAAGATAAAGAATGGAAAACTTTAAAAGAATCTCAAATTAAATATGAGTGATTGTCATGACAAATATTTTAGTTACTGGTGGAGCAGGATTTATCGGAAGCAATTTTGTAAAATATATGGTTGATAAATATTCACAATATAATATTATTAACTTAGATGCTCTTACTTATTGCGGAAATCTTGAAAATTTAAAAGATATTGAGGATAAAGATAATTATACTTTTATTAAAGGAGATATTAGGGATAAATCTGTTGTTGATGATTTAGTTAAAAAATCTGATTATGTGATTAACTTTGCAGCTGAAAGTCATGTTGATAGAAGTATTTCTGATCCTGAAATTTTCATTAAATCAAATGTATTGGGAACACAAGTTCTTTTAAATGCAGCTAAAGAATATGGGGTTGAAAAGTATATTCAAATTTCAACTGATGAAGTTTATGGAACTTTAGGTAAAACAGGATATTTCACTGAAACTACTCCATTACAACCAAATAGTCCTTATTCAGCTTCAAAAGCTGGTGGAGATTTAATTACAAGAGCATATTTTGAAACATTTGATTTACCAATTAATATTACTCGTTGTTCTAATAATTATGGACCATATCAGTTTCCAGAAAAATTAATTCCTTTAATGATTTCTAATACTTTGGAAAATAAAAAATTACCTGTTTATGGTGATGGAAAAAATATTAGAGATTGGTTACATGTTTATGATCATTGTCATGCTATTGATTTAGTTTTACATGAGGGTAAACTTGGTGAAGTCTATAATATTGGTGGAAACAATGAAAAAGAAAATATATACATTGTAAAATTAATATTAGAGAGTCTTGGTAAAGATGAATCATTAATAGAATATGTTACTGATAGATTAGGGCATGATAGACGTTATGCTATTGATTCTACTAAAATTAAAAATGAATTAGGATGGGAACCTAAATATACTTTTGAAGTTGGTATTAAAGAAACAATTCAATGGTATTTGGATAATAAAAGTTGGATTGACCAGGTTAAAAGTGGCGAATACCAGCAATATTATGAAAAAATGTATGTTAATAGAGGTAAATAATACACTTGAAATTTACCTTTAATTTAATATACTATTTTTTTTAATATCTTTTTCTTTTTAACATGCTTTTTTAACTGAAATTTTTTTTATTTTTTTGTATTTTGTTCAAATTATTTTCTCACATGTATTAAAGATACTTTTAAATATTATTATTTTTTAATATTCATTATTGAATAAAAATTTAATTTACATTTTTTTTTGGGAATGGTGATTTTGGATGTTGGAACAGTATTTACCTTTTGTCGGATTAATTATCTTTGGTAATATTGAAAACTTAGTTTTATCCTCTCAGGGTGTTGTAGCGGGTGTTAATCCATTAAAATTAGGTATTGTTAGCATCATTTGTGTTTGTTTTTGGTTAATTCTTGGAACTTTTGGAACTCAAATTCTAATTAATTATGTTGATTTCATTGATTTCATTGGAGGATTAGCTATTTTTATATTAGGAGCTCAAGCAATGTATACTTCAATTAGGGGTGAGTAATATGGCTGGTGAATTAAAACAATTTACTGCATTATTGCTTTTTGGAAATATTGAGAATTTAATTCTTGCTGCTCAGGGTGTTGCTTACTCTGTTAATCCTTTAGGATTAGCTATTTTAAGTTTAATTGCTGTTGTTTTCTGGCTTTTAATTGGAACATTTGGTACAAAAATTGCAATGAAATATGCAAGATATATAAATTTCATTGGCGGTCTTGCAATTTTTATTTTAGGTTTACAGGCGATGTTACAATCAATTCCTGGAATGTTATCATTTTTTTAAATGATTATTATGTCATACTTTAAACATAAATTGTACGGTTTTTTATTTAATTTATTTAATCGTACTAATATTAAGAATAATAGAGTTTCTTTTATTATAGATTCAAATGAATCTTTTAAAGGAAATTTGGAATATATTAAAAAAGAATTTGAAAAAAGAGGAGATTTTGATTTTCACTTTTTTTACAAGGACAAATTATCTTTTAGCAGTTTTAAACTCTTATCCAGTTCCAAATATATTTTTTTAAACGACAATTTTTTCCCAATGGCTTTCATGAATTTTAAAGAAGATAATACTGTTGTTCAATTATGGCATGCTCCTGGGGCTTCTAAAAAGTTTGGAGGATCTGTTGATATTGAAAGCAGGGAAATTCTTGAAATGATATCTAAAAATACAGATTTTTTAATTGTAACATCTGATAATATTAAACAATATTATAGTGAAGCTTTTCAAATGCCTGAAAATAAAATTAAAGCATTAGGCCTTCCGCGTATGGATTATTATTTTAAAAATCATGATGTAAATAAATTAAAACAGGATTTTTTAAGAAAATATGGTATTTCTGATGATAAAAAGATTGTTTTATATGCTCCAACATTTAGAGATGAAGAAAAATATAATAATGTTTTTAATTATTTTGATTTAGAAAAATTTAATGAAAACTTGGGAGATGACTATATTTTAGCTTTAAGACTCCATCCTAAGATTAAAAATTTTTCAAATGAGAATATTTCATCTAAATCAAATTATATTGATGTCAGTGATTTTGAAAGTGAACAGGAACTTATGTTAATTAGTGATATGTTAATTACTGATTATTCATCAATCATGATTGAATATGCAATTTTAAATAAACCAATTATATTTTTTACTTATGATTTTGATAGTTATATTTCAGATGAGCGTGGATTTTACTATGATTTTAAAACAACTGTTCCCGGACCAATTGTTTATAGTTGTGATAAATTAATTGATGTTGTCAAAAATAATGAATTTGATACATCTAAATTATTAAGCTTTGCCAAGACACAATTTAATGAAATTGATGGCGAATCATCTAAAAGAGTTGTTGACTTTCTATTAAAATAAGGTGAGTTATATGAGTAATATTAAAGTTAGTGTTATTGTTCCAGTTTTTAATGCTTCACAGTATATAAGTAATACTTTATCTTCCATTATTTCTCAGGATTTTGATAGTTTTGAAATAATTGTTGTAGATGATGGTTCAACAGATAATAGTTTGGAAATTATTAATGATTCATTAAATGACTGTAAGATTCCACATAAAATTATTCATCAAACAAATCAGGGAGTTAGTGTAGCTAGAAATAAAGGAATTCAAGCTTCCTGTGGGAATTATTTGGTTTTTGTTGATGCTGATGATAATATATCCTCAAATCATTTGGATTGTTTATATAATGGTGAAACAGACTTTAGTTTAGTGCAATTTGTAAAAAAAGAAGGAGACAATCTATCAAAAGCATATAAATTTTCACAGGATTTAATTTCTTGTGAAGATTTTATTAAAATGGAATTGAATATGCAAATACCTTTTAATTTTTTCCAGTTAATGTATAAGGCAGATATAATAAAAAATAATAATATTAATTTTACTCCAGGTGTAGTTTATGGAGAAGACACCGAATTTGCCCTTAAAGCATTGATTTTTGGAGATAAAATTGCTATCAGTAATGAAGTTACATATTTTTATCTTCAACATGCTGATTCTGCAATAAAAACCACGGAATTTAAACGTTTTGAAGTAATAAATATATTTGAAAATGTTGCTGAATTTTATAGAGAAAATAACAAAGATGATTTAGCTAATTTAATTAAAACATCTAGAATTCCCAGAGCTATTTTCGGTAATATGAATTTCTTTTTTTATAATTCATATGATTTTAATGAAGTGATATCAAAAATGAATGAATTAAATTTATTTGAAAAATTATCTAAATTTCAGGGAGATAGCAAATTTAAATTAAAAATTAGGTTATTCTTATTAAATCCTAAATTATATTATATAATATGGCGTAAATTTAAAAATTCAATTGATTAATATGAAAGTTTCTGTTGTAACACCTAACTATAATGGTGAAAAATTTCTTAAAACATTTTTTAAATCTTTAAGTGAAGATTGTGAATATATTGGAGAAATAATAATTATTGATAATGCTTCAGCTGATCAAAGCAGGGAATATATTAAAAATTATTCTTTTCCATTTCCTGTTAGGTTAATTGAAAATAGTGAAAATTTAGGATTTGCACCTGCTGTTAATCAGGGAATTTTAAAAGCAGAAAATGAATATATATTTTCATTGAATAATGATACTGAAGTTAAAAAAGGTTCTATTAAAGCTCTTTTAGATTTAATTTCTTCTGATGATAATATTTTTTCTGTTCAGGCTAAAATGCTTCAATATAAAAACAGAGATTTAATAGATGATGTTGGAGATGAATATAATTTACTTGCATGGACTAAAAAAATAGGAGAAAACCACGAATCCAGTGAATTTAATGAAGTAATGGAGATATTTTCCTGTTGTGCTGGTGCTGCAATGTATAAAAAATCACTTTTAAAAGACATAGGAATGTTTGATGATAATTTTTTTGCATATATGGAAGATGTTGATTTGGCAATACGCTCAAAAATCTATGGATATAAAAATTTACTATGTCCTGAAGCTATTGTATATCATATAGGCAGTGCAACTAGTGGAAGCAGATATAATGAATTTAAAGTTAAATTGGCAGCTAGAAATAATGTTTGGGTTGTTTATAAAAATCTTCCAATTCCTTTAAAAATCTTAAATTTTGTATTTCTGTTTTTAGGATTTTTCATTAAATATTTATTCTTTTTTAAAAAGGGTTTTGGTTCACTTTACCTTTCAGGAATTCGTGAAGGTCTATCAACAAGAAATAAGATTAATAAAGTAAAATTTAATTTTAAAAATACAAAAAATTATTTTAAAATTGAATACAGATTAATTATTAATACAATTAAATTTTTAAAAAAATAATCAGTGAGTTTTATGGATCTTTCAATAATAATAGTAAATTATCAAACATTTGAATTAACAAGAGATACTATTAATTCTATTTTAGATTATGATTATCCATTTAGTTATGAAATTTACGTTGTTGATAATGCATCTGAGGATGACAGTTTATCTAGATTAAAAGATTATTTTAAAGATAAAGTTAAATTTATAGCTTCTATTGAAAATAATGGTTTTGCAGCAGGTAATAACCAAGCTTTAAAACAGGCTAATGGTAAATATCAACTTCTATTAAATTCTGACACTGTTGTATGGGAAAATACTTTGGAAAATATTTACAATTATATGGAAGATAATCCTGATGTAGGAGCTTGTGGATGTCAGGTTCTTTTAGAAGATGGAAATTTGGATAAGGCATGTAAACGTAGTTTTCCTAATGTGAAAAATTCATTTTTCAGATTATTTCACATTCCAACTAAAAGCAAAGATGATAATTATAACTTAACTGATTTGCCTGATGGAGAAATATATGAAATAGATTGTCTTACTGGTGCTTTCATGTTTATTAGAAAAAAAGTTTTTGATGATATTGGCTTTTTGGATGAAACTTTTTTCATGTATGGTGAGGATATTGATTTATGTTATAGGATTAAAAAATCCGGTTGGAAAA
Organism: uncultured Methanobrevibacter sp.; assembly: GCA_902785855.1. GTDB lineage: Archaea > Methanobacteriota > Methanobacteria > Methanobacteriales > Methanobacteriaceae > Methanocatella. The sequence goes on from CADAAJ010000045.1 coordinate 6,744, forward strand.
TTGTTTATTATGGAAAATCTAAAATTACTCACCTTAAAGGAGCAAGCAGTAAAAAACAAAAATCTAAATTAATTTATGAATTTTACAGGGCAATGTATATTTATTATAAAAAGCATCATGCTTTTGAATCATCATTCATTGTGAATTTATTTGTTTATTTTGGAATTGGCATTTTATGTCTTTTAAAATTATTTTTAAATCTTTTCAAAAAGAAAGCTTAAATAATATCTATTACAAAATATTAATGAAACTAGTTTTTTGTGGGTAATTATTATGATAAAAGAAAATCAGAAAATATTTAATATAATATTAGTATTAATTGATGTTTTAGTAATTGCCCTTGCGCTTGTCTGTTCTTTTTACTTAAGGTTTCATACTACTTTATTTGGTCCAATTGGAAAGCATTTAGGCGGGCAAAGTTATTTATTATTTCTTTTATTAGCTGTAATTCCAGTTTACTTAATTTTGTATTTTGCTTTTGGTTTGTATAAACCTCGTAGAACTTATAAAAATATTTTTTCAGAGGCTACCGATATTATTAAAGTAAACATTGTCGCATTCATTGTTTTGGTTTCTATTTTATTTATTATACATCAACCAAACTTTTCAAGAATTATGCTTTTCCTTTTAGCAATTTTTGGTGCTTTATTTGGAATTATTGAAAGAGTTATTATTAGAAGTGTATTAAGAAATATCAGAATTAACAACAGAAACCTGAAGCATATTCTGATTGTTGGAGATAATGATTTAGCTTACACTTTTGCCCGTAAAATTAAAGAAAATCCATATTTAGGTTTTGTTGTAAGTGGTTTTTTAGGAAGAAAAGAACGTGTTGGAACTAAAATAGAAGGTAGTAAAATTATTGGTTCTTTTTCTGATTTAGATAAAATATTAAATAAAAATAGATATGATAGAGTTGTTTTAGCTATTCCATTGAAATATTATGATAAGATTGATGAATTGGTGGAAAGTTGTGAGAAAGTAGGTATTAAAGCGGAAATTATTCCGGATTATATTAGATATTTCCCTGCACAACCTTCAATTGATATGATTGAAGATATTCCTATAATCAATATTCGTTATGTTCCGTTAGATGATGATTTCAATAAATTTTTAAAATACACATCTGATCTTATTATTGCAATTATAGCTATTATTTTAACATCTCCAATCATGATTATTACAGCAATCGCTATTAAATTAACATCACGTGGTCCAATTATATTTAAACAGGAAAGAATGGGTTATAAAGGTAAAACTTTCATGATGTATAAGTTTCGTAGTATGAAGGTTCAAAAACCTAGTGAAGAAAAATCCGGTTGGACTACAAAAGATGATCCTAGAAAAACTAGGGTTGGCGAATTTATTAGAAGAACTAGTATCGATGAATTACCTCAATTTTTCAATGTTTTAAAAGGGGATATGAGTGTTGTTGGCCCAAGACCTGAAAGACCTTTCTTTGTTGAACAATTTAGAAAATCAATTCCGAAATATATGGTCAAACATCAAGTTAAACCTGGTTTAACTGGGTGGGCTCAGATTCATGGTTGTCGTGGAGATACTTCAATCAATAAACGTATTGAATATGATATAGAATACGTAGAAAATTGGCATATGGGTTTGGATTTGGGTATTATGATAAAAACTGCATTAAGAAAAAATACTAATGCATATTAACACTTTTTTGCCTTTTCATAACTGTGCACTTTGATAATATTTATATTAAATTTTTTATTAATTATGATATAGATTACTTTTCAAATGCTCTCTCTAATACTTTATATAGACTTTGATTATAAAATAATAATTAACTTTTCTATGAGGGGTTTGGTATGCAAGAAGAAATTTTACTAGAATATGAAAAAATTAAAGATAAACTTTCTGAAGAAGAGTTTTTAAATGAAATTAATAAAATTAAAGAAGATAACGAGTTCATGGATGATTTTGGAGCTGCTCAAGTTGTAGTTCAAAATTTCAGTGGAGATGATACATCAATGATTTCACAATCTGATGAGGTTTCATCTGAAATGACAGATGAAATTAGAGAAAAATATGAAAAAGTTAAAGATAAACTTTCTGAAGAAGAATTTTTATCAAGAATGAATAAATTAAGGGAAAATGAAGATAGTAACCCTTTTATGAATGATGCTGGTCTTGCTGATATGGTAGTTGGTGAGCATGTAACAGAAGAAGTTGAAGTTATTTCTGAAAAACCTGAATATGCTGTAGATACTATTGATAAACTTGAAGAAGGTAGTAAAGATGTTAATATTTCCGGGCGGGTTATTTCAATTTCAAATCCTAAATCTTTTAAAACACGTAAAGGTGTTGAAGGACAGGTCTGTAATGTGGAATTAAAAGATAATACCGGCCAGATAAGGGCTGTTTTCTGGACTCAAAATATTAAACTTCTTAAAAATGTATCTGAAGGTGATGTAATTCAAATTAAAGGTGTAGATATAAAAGATGGATTTTCAGGTTTGGAAGCTAATTTAAGACAAAGATCCACTCTTGTACATTTAGAAGATGACCCTTCAAAATTCCCTGTATATGAAGAAACTATTACAAATATCGCTGATATTGAACCAGATACTAAAGTTAATATTATAGCAAGAATTAAAAGAACTTCTTCAATAAGAAGTTATGAAAAAAATGGTAAAGAAGGTAAAGTTTCATCTATTGATTTAACTGATGCTACTGGTCAGATAACTTACACATTATGGAATAAAAATGCTGAATTAATTAACGAGTTAGAGTTAGAAGATGGAGATACAGTTAAAATTCTCCAGGCTCAAGCACGTGAAAGAACTACTCGTGATGGTAATAGTGAAATTTCTTTAACTCACTGGGATGGAAGAATTATTAAAGGAGACTTTGATGTTCCAGAAATTCAAATTGAATTCACAGATATTGCTGATGTATGTGAAAAAAGAGATGTTTCCATTAAAGGTATTGTCTCCAGACTTCAGGATATTAAAACTTTTACAAGAAAAACTGATAACACTGAAGGTAAATTAAGAAACTTTGATGTAAGGGACCCTACTGGTGAAATTAGAGTCACTGTTTGGGGAGATGATACAGATAAACAAATAAATAAAGGAGATATTATTAAAATCATTGGTGGAGATGTTAGATTTGATGAGTATACTCAAAGTCAATATTCTATGAATACTAATTTCAACACACAAATCACTATTAATCCTAATAATTTACCTATAGAAGAATTAGATCAATTAAATGCTTTAAAAGAAGAATTGCGTCCAACTCCAATTGGTGAAATTGAAGCTATTGAAGAAGACGGTATTGAAGTTGATATTATAGGTAGAATTATTTCTGTTAATGATGTTAATGAATTCCAAAGAGATGATGGAAATGTTGGTCTTGTTAGATCTGTAGTTTTTGCTGATGAAACAGGTAAAGTACAACTTTCCTTCTGGAATGAAAAAGCATCTGAGGAATATGTTGTTGGTGATGCATATCAAATTGAAAATGCAAGAACCAGAATTGGAATGTATAGTATAGATTTAAACATTGGTGGTGGAGCACGTATATTAAAATTAACCGAAGAACAAGCTTCTGCAATGTTTATTCCAGAATTATCTACTTTAGAAAAAAATCTTTATGAGTATAAAAAGATTGAAGATCTCGATGAAGACATGCAAGATATAATTGTAGTTGGAAGAGTAATTGAATTATCTGAAATTCGTGAATTTGAAAGAGATACAGGTGATCCAGGTTTTGTTAAAAATATTGAAATAGCTGATGATACTGGTTCTGTTAGAGTAGTATTATGGGATAATGATGCTAAAAGAGATTTGGAATTGGGTCAACCAATTAAATTCCAAAATCCAAGATTATCAATTGATGTGGATAATCGTATTCAAGCAACTGTTTCAAGAGGTACTACTATTTTAGAACCAAGTGAGAATGAAATTAATGAATTACCTACATATGAAGAGTTAAAAGAAGCTATTTTTGTTTCAAAAAATATTGAATCTTTATATGAAGATGATACAAATGTTTGTGTTAAAGCAGAAATTTCTGAAGTCAATACTCAAAGAGTCCTCATGAAAAAGTGTCCGCATTGTCGTGAAAACATTGATGAATCTGAAGATGAAAATGTTTGTGAAAATTGTGGACACACGTTTGATGAACCTTACTATCTTTTCATGATTCCAACAAGAATTTCTGATGATACTGGCGATATTTCAGTTACTTTCTTTGATAATTTAGCAGAACAGCTTATTGGAATGAAAAAAGAAGATATTATTTCAGATTTAGAAGAAGGATTAGGTATTGAAGAAAAAATTGAAGATTTAGTTGGAACTACAATAGAAATTATTGCTAATGTTAGTTTTGATGAATATAGAGAAGAAAATAAATTAAACCCAAAGAAAATTTTATCAATTAATTAAAAAAATATTAAGGAATGATTATTATGGTTGAATTAGGAGATTTACCAGGTGTTGGTGAAAAAACAGCAGAAAAATTAAAAGATGCAGGTTTTGCAGATATGATGAGATTAGCTACAGCTACTCCAAAAGAATTATCTGTAAAAGCTGAAATTGGTGAAGGTGTCGCTGAAAAAGTCATTGAAGCTGCTCGTAGAGCTGAAAATATTACTTTTGAAACTGCATTAGAAGTTGATGAAAGAAGACAAGATGTAGGCCATATTACTGTAGGTAGTCAGGAATTTAATGATTTAATTGGTGGCGGTATTGAAACCCAATCAATTACTGAAGTATTTGGAGAATTTGGATCAGGTAAAAGTCAGATTTCTCATGAACTTGCTGTAACTGTTCAATTACCTGAAGAGCTTGGTGGTCTTGATGGTGAATGTGTATTTGTAGATACTGAAAATACATTCCGTCCAGAAAGGATTAGACAAATTGCTGAAGGTTTTGAACTTGATCCAGAACAAGTTTTAAGTAGAATTCATGTTGCACGTGCTTTTAACTCTGCACACCAAATTTTAATGGTTGATAAAATTAATGAACTTATTCAAAGTGGTTCTAATGTAAAATTAGTTATTGTAGATTCTTTAATGGCACATTTTAGAGCGGAATATGTTGGAAGAGAGTCATTAGCTGTAAGACAACAAAAATTAAATCAACATTTACATTCACTTCAACAAATTGCAAACACATACAATGTTGCTGTATTTTTAACTAACCAAGTTCAAGCTAAACCAGATTCCTTCTTTGGAAGTCCTACAAAAGCAATTGGTGGTCACGTTTTAGGTCACGCTTCTACTTATAGAATTTGGCTTAAAAAAGGTTTGGCTGGAAAAAGAATTGCTCGTTTAGTAGATTCACCTCATTTACCTGAAGGAGAATGTGTATTTAAAATTACTAGCGAAGGTATCGTTAGTTAATTTTTTTCTTTTTTTTAAAAAATTTTATATATTAGTTTATTTAATTATTATATCATGGATTCTATTTTAATTACTATTTTATCAATCATTATAATGATTTCATTGGGTTATATTCTTAAAAGAATTGATTTTTTATCAAAAAAGGATATTGATCCATTAAATAAATTAGTAATGTATATTTTAATGCCTTGTATGATATTTCATGCTATATTTTCAGCTGATTTATCACTAATTTCTAAGTTAGGTATTTTACCTCTGATTATTTTAGGTTCATCATTTGCAACAGGTATTGTTTCTTTTATTATTTTAAAATATCTTAAATTTGATGATAAAAAATTATGGTCAGTATTAGTCACTGTTATGATAGCTAACACTGCTTTTATGGGTTATCCAGTTACTTTAGGTATTTATGGTCAAGATGGTTTTTTAAGGGCTATTTTTTGTGATATTGCTACTTTAATTATCTTTTTATTGTTATCTTTCATGTTAATTATGAAGTTTGGTGGAACTGTTAAGACTGCTACTCGTAAAATTGCTTTATTTCCACCATTATGGGCTGTTATTTTAGGTTTACTATTTAATTTTTTAAATATTCCTATTGGTCCTGTTATTGATAATACTGTAAATTATTTGGGTCAGGGTGCTATTCCTTTAATTATGATTGCATTAGGACTTTCCATTGATTTTTCTGCTTTATCTAGAAGTAAATCAATGATTGTTTTTACATCTATAATGAAATTATTATTATTCCCTTTAATTGCTTTTATTATTGTTTCTCAAATTGGGTTTACAAATCTTGAATTTAATGTTTCTATTATTGAGGCTGCAATGCCTTCTGGAATGTTGTCACTTTTACTTTCTATTACTTATAAGTTGGATTTTGAATTGACTTCTGACTGTATTTTAATCAATACTGTAATCTCTTTGATTACACTTCCATTAATAATCATGATTTTGTAGTAAAAAAATTTAATTTTTTTTCTATTTAAATTAGTTATTTCTTTTAAAATTAATTATTAAGCTTTAATTTTATCAAAACTGATTTATTTATTTTTATTTTCTTTTTAATGGGATTTTTTAAATTACTTTATTTTATTATATATAAGCTTTACTCCAAGTTTTTAATAGGCATCTTTATATATGTGTATTTACTACATTAGTATATCTAATACTATGTAAAATTTTACTACTATTTTTAAAAATTGCAATTTTTTATATATATTAGATATTTTTCACGACTTGTACAAGGTGAATTATATGGCAGAAGAAAAAAGAGATAATAACGAAGAATTAAGACGTCGGGGGAGTTGTAGACTGTCCTGAAGTTGCTGAATATGCTAAGGGATTACCTAATGTTGTTCACGCAACTGATTACAAATACATGTGTTCTGACCCAGGTCAAGCTATGATCCAAGAAGATATTAAAGAGAAAAACTTAAACAGAATTGTTGTAGCAGCTTGTTCTCCTCGTCTTCACGAACCTACTTTCCGTAGATGTGTTGAAGAAGCAGGATTAAACAAATTTTTATTTGAATTTGCAAACTTAAGAGAACAAGACTCTTGGGTACACATGAACGAACCTGAAGCAGCAACCGAAAAAGCTAAAGATTTAACTCGTATGGCTGTTGCTAAAGCAAGATTACTCGAACCATTAGAAGCTACTAAAGTAGCAGTAGATAACAAAGCATTAGTTATCGGTGGTGGAGTATGTGGTATTCAAACCGCTTTAGATTTAGGTGACATGGGATTCAAAACCTACATGGTAGAAAGAAACCCAACCATTGGTGGAAGAATGGGACAATTAGATAAAACTTTCCCTACTCTTGACTGTTCAATGTGTATTTTAGCACCTAAAATGGTAGACTGTGCAAAACACGAAAATATTGAATTAATTTCTTATGCAGAAGTTACTGAAGTAGACGGATACATTGGAAACTTCAAAGTAACTATTAACAAAAAAGCAAGATATGTTGACGAAGATTTATGTACTGGATGTGGAGCTTGTCAAGAAGCTTGTCCTATCGAAATACCTAACTACTACGATGAAGGTGTAGGTATGGTAAAAGCTGCTTACATTCCATTCCCTCAAGCTGTACCATTATGTGCAACTATTGATAAAGATTACTGTATCGAATGTAACTTATGTGTACAAGCATGTGGTCCAGATGCAATTGATCACAATCAACAACCTTCTGAAATTGAATTAGAAGTTGGTACTATCATTGCAGCTATCGGTTACGACCCATTCGACCCATCTGGAATTTACCAATATGGATACGGTCGTTTCACCAATGTAATTACTGCTATGGAAATTGAAAGGATGATTAACGCTTCAGGTCCTACTGGTGGACACGTTATCAAACCTTCAGACGGTATCGAGCCTAAACGTGTAGCATTTATCCACTGTGTAGGTTCAAGAGATGAACAAATTGGTAAACCATACTGTTCCAGAGTATGTTGTATGTACTCAATGAAAAACGCTCAATTATGTATTGACCACGAACCAGATACCGAAGTTACTTGTTACTACATGGATATCCGTTCTTTCGGTAAAGGTTACGAAGAGTTCTACAAAACATCTCAAGAAAAATACGGTATTGAATTTATCAGAGGTAAACCTGCACAAATCTTCGAAAACGACGATTTAACCTTAACTATCAGAGCAGAAGATACTTTACTCGGTAAAGTAACTGAATACACTTATGATTTAGTTGTATTAAGTGTTGGTCTTGAACACTCTGCAGGATCTGACGAACTCAGACAAACCTTAGGTCTTTCCAAATCCGCAGACGGATTCTACATGGAAGCTCACCCTAAACTCAGACCTGTTGACACCTTAACTGATGGTGTTTACATTGCTGGTGTGGCTCAAGGTCCTAAAGATATTCCTGATTCTGTAGCACAAGGTTCTGCTGCTGCTTCCAGAGCTGCTATCCCAATGGCTAAAGGAGAAGTAGAAATTGAACCTATTATTGCATCTAACGATGAAGCTATTTGTGGTGCTTGTCAAGTATGTGTTGAATTATGCCCATACGCAGCTATTAGTATCGCAACCGGTGTAGGTGGAAAAGAATTTGCACAAATTAACTCCGCATTATGTAAAGGATGTGGTACTTGTGTAGGTGCATGTCCATCTGGTGCTATGAACCAACAACACTTCAAAACCGAGCAAATTATGGCACAAATCAGTGCTGCTCTTGAAGACTTAGGTAAATAGATTTAGAGATTTTTCTCTATTTCTTTTTTTATTTTTTTTAAATTTATTTATATTTATACAAACTTTTTTATAGAAATTTTTTCATAAATATCATTACAAACAATGGGGAGATGATATTTTTGAAAATTTTTAAATTTAGTTTAATTTGTTTCATTCTTTTCATCGTTTCTTTAAGTTTTGTTTGTGCGGAAGATGTAAATCATGTTGATAAAGATGTTTTATCTACATCTGATGTTGATGATTTAGATGTTTCAAAAGACGATTCTTTAAGTGCTGATGAACCGAAATCATATCAAGATTTAGCTAATGATATAAAAAAAGATTTTGAAGGCGATAGTTTTAATTTGTCATCAAATTATAAATATGGAACTAGCGCAAATGATACAAAATTTGTTGATGGTTTTAATTTAAATTTAGCTGGCGGATCATTTACTATTGATGGAAAAAATCATTTTATTGATGCCGACGGTAAAGCTAAATTGTTCAATTTTGTTAATGGTACTATTACTATTAAAAATTTACATATTAAGAATGTAAATTTCTCTTCTATAGTGATTTATAACTGTACTTTTTATACTAATAATGTTACTTTTGAAAATAACCATGATTTATTACGGGGTGGAGCTGTTTATTTATTACAATCAGACTATTTCAGTAAAAATGATAAATTTATAAATAATTCTGCTAAATATGGTAGTGACATTTTCGGGAAAAATAGTGTTATTAATATAGATAACTCTACTTTTACTAAAAATGGTGCTGAAATTAATTGGAGTTTAATTTATGGAACTTTTTCTGATATTACTATTAACAATTGTATTTTTACAGATTTAACCTCTAAATATGCAACTGTTGTTTATAATGATCATATTCTTAGAATAAAGAAATCTAAATTTACTGATATTCATTCAGAATTAACTGCTGGAGCTGTTGCTGTTAAAGGTGCTAAATATTTACTTGTCCAGGATTCAGAATTTATTAATGTAACATCTGGTTATAATGGTGGAGCAGTTTATGCTGATATTCATGGTGATGGAGTAAATGTTAATGGAACAACTCTTTTTAATAATACTTTATTTAAAAACTGTTATTCATTTTTCGGTGGAGCTGTTCTTCAATTAGGAGGATATTTAAATATTATTCATTCTAATTTCACAGATAATTCTGCTTTATTAAGTGGTGGGGCTGTTTATGCTTCAAATACTACACTAACTTATGTTTCTTACTCTAAATTTAATGATAATTCAATACTTTCTGCTGATGGTTCTGGTGGAGCATTATTCTTGGATAATCAAAGAAATGAAATTGAATTAAGTCAATTTAATAATAATTCAGCTTATTTAGGTGCTGCAATTTATTTATATGATAGTTACTATGAACTTGTTTCCTTAACTTTCTCAAATAATACTGGAGATGAATTGCACACTTATTTTGATAGGTCTAATTCATTTTTAAGAAATTTAACTATTAAATCTAAATATGTTTTAAATGATAAAAATTATCCTACTTATGTTCTTAATGAGGGTAAACCAATTGTTTTAAACAGACTTAATGTGCCAGGTAGTGTTTCTGATTTATACTTTAACTTAAATGATTTAGGTTTAGTTACTAAAGTTAAAAATCAAGGTTCTACTGGATCTTGTTGGGCATTTGGTGCAACTGGAGCTTTAGAATCAGCATTTTTAATAGCTACTAATATTACTTTAGATATTTCAGAAAATAATATGAAAGGTTTTGCTTCCAGATATTCAATTTTCGGTAAACCTTCTTTAACTGAAGGCGGATATATTGTTTCAGGTTTAGCATATTACTTAAGCTGGTTAGGTGTTATCAATTCTTCTGAAGAAAAATATGATGAACTTGGTAAAATTTCACCTGTACGTATAAGTCCAGAAAATAATTATCATATTTTAGATGCTGTTATTCTTAATACTAGTAATAGAGCTGAAATTAAAGAAGCTTTACTTAAATATGGTGCTTTGACTATTTTTGTTCAAGGTGCAGACCCTAATTCAATGTTTTATAATCCTAATACTTATGCAGTATATTGTAATAATGCATCTTTAGGAAATCATTTTGTCACTCTTGTTGGATGGAATGATACTTATTCCAAAGATAATTTTAATTTAAAACCTGCTGGTGATGGTGCATGGATTGCAAAAAACAGTTGGGGTGAAGATTGGGGAGATAATGGATATTTCTATCTTTCTTATTATGATGAACCTCTTCAATCAGTTCCTGCTGTTGGATATGTTATAAATAATACTATAGTTTATAATAACTTATATCAATATGATGTAGGAAGTCATGATGGATTTATTACTAAAGGTAAAGAATTTGCTTATGCAAACTATTTCAATTCCTCAGAAGATAATTTTATCGCTGCTGTTGGAACTTATTTCATGGATTCAAATGTAGATTATACTATTGTTGTTTATATAAATGGTAATGAAGTGTATTATCAAAAAGGAAAATCAGCCTTTGGAGGATATAATACAATTAAATTAAATAAACTCATTGCTATTAATAAAGATGATCAGTTTGGTATTGAAATTCAAACTAATGGAATTCCATTGCTTGAAAATACAAGACAACACTTTTTACCAGGAACATCTATTTGTAATATTGACGGAACAGTATCTGATTTATCAGCAATGGGAAAAGTTGCTGTTGTTAAAGCATATACTCTTTTAAATACAAATATTACAAAAAATATTAAACAGTACTTTAATGCTTCTAATTTTGTAATTGTAAATAATTACACTGGAGCAAATATTACAATCTATAAAGGTCTTTCTAAATTAGCTACAGCTACTGTTGCTGATGGTAAAGCTATTTTTAATTTGACTTTAGATGTTGGAAATTACACTATGATAACTTCCTATGATGGTAGTGAATATGTTGGTGCTATTGAAATTTTACCTACTATATTAATCGATGATAATATAAAAATTGGTTATAATGTTGATTTAACTATTAATTGTCAATTTATTGATACTGAAGGTATTGGCTTAGCAAATAATACTGTAATTAATGGAACTCTTAATGGTAATCCTTTTACTTTAAATACTACTGCTAATGGATTATTACAAATTGTTTTAAGTAATTTAGAAGTTGGAAATTATGTCTTATCTTTAAAAAATCCAGTTACTGGTGAAATATCTGAAACTGTTATTGATGTTGTTTCAAGATTTGCTGAAGAAGCTATTGAAGGTAAATGCTATTATCTTGATGGTTCATCCCTTACAGCACGTATTGTTGGGGATAATGGTCAATTTGTTGGAGCAGGTGAAGTTGTAATTTTCCAAACTAAAAAAGGTCAATACCGTGTTGTCACTGATGCAAATGGTTATGTTAACTTTGTTTTACCAAAAACTTTAACTCCGGGTAAACATAAGATTAAAGCTACTTATAATGGTGAATCTTTAATTTATACCGTTAAAGTAAAACAGGTATTAAAAACTTCCAATGTTAAAGTTAAAAAATCTGCTAAAAAGATGGTTTTAAAAGCTAAACTTGTTAACAAACTCAAAGGCAAAAAAATTATCTTTAAATTTAATGGTAAAAAATACGCTGCAAAAACCAATAAAAAAGGTGTTGCTGCAGTTAAATTAAGTAAAAAAGTTATCAGAAAACTTAAAGCAGGCAAAAAATATGCTTTCAAAGTAGCATATTCAAAAGATGTTATCAAAGGAATTGTAAAAGTTAAAAAATAGAGATTTTTCTCTATTTTATTTTTTTCTTTTTTTTTCAAATCAATTTAATTGATTTTACCTATCATATTTTTGTAATTAGATATTATTCAATTAATTTTTTTCACTATACTTTTAATTAAATAATATATTCACATATTTTTCAAAGAATTTTAATTTGTACATGGATAAGTTATTTCATGATTATAATAAAACTTACTTTTTTCATAAATATTATATGATAAGATTTACAAAAATACTAATCATAATTATATAATTGGATATTAGGTGTAGTAAATGACTAATTATCATGATGAAATTTTAAACTTTGAAAAAATTGCAAAAGAACATACAGAATATATGAGAAATAGTATTAATCTTATTGCTTCTGAAAATGTTACAAGTGTAGAAGTTACTGAAGCATTAACCACTGATTTTGCTCATAGATATGCTGAAGGCCAAGCATTTGAAAGATTGTATGAAGGATGTCAATATGTTGACTTGGTTGAAGATAAAACAAAAAAACTTTCATGTGAAGTTTATGACTGTGATTATGCTAATGTTCAACCAATTTCAGGTGTAACTGCAAATCTTGCTGCATTTTTTGGATTTTCAAAACCTGGTGATAAAGTTATGGCTTTGGAAGTTCCATCAGGAGGACATATTTCTCATGCTGATGTAAGTGCGGCTGGTATTCATGGACTTAAAACAGTATTCCATCCATTAGATAAAAATGTAATGAATATTGACATTGATGCGATGAATAAAAAGATTTTAGAAGAAAAACCGAAAATTGTTTTATTTGGTGGAAGTTTATTTTTATTCCCTCATCCAATTAAAGAAGCTCGTGAAGCAGCTGATGAAGTTGGAGCAACTATAATGTATGATGGTGCTCATGTATTAGGTTTAATTGCTGGAGGACAATTCCAACAACCTTTAAAAGAAGGTGCAGACTTAATGATGGGAAGTACTCATAAAACATTCCCTGGTCCTCAAGGAGGAATCATTCTCTCTCATAAAGAAAATGAAAAAGTCATTGATGAAGCAGTATTTCCGGGTGTTGTAAGTAATCACCATTTACATCATTTACTTGGTTTAGGTATTGCAACAGCTGAAATGTTAGAATTTGGTGAAGCTTATGCTAAACAAACTATTAAAAATGCACAAGCTTTAGGTCAAGCAATGTATGAAAGAGGATTTGATGTATTATGTGAAGATTTAGGATTTACACAATCTCACCAAATTGCAGTTGATTTAAGAAATATCAGATCTGCATCAGATATTGCACATGAATTAGCAGAAAATAATGTAGTGCTTAATAAAAATCTTTTACCTGGTGATAACAGAGATAACAGTGATGATCCGTCTGGTATTAGAATTGGTACTCAGGAAATTACTAGAAGGGGATTAAAAGAAAAAGAAATGGATGAAGTTGCTGAATTTATTAAACGTGTAGCTGTTGGTAAAGAAGATATTGCTTCTGAAGTTGCAGAGTTTATGAATCAATACACTTCTCTTGATTATGCATTTTCAGATAGGGATGCTTATCAATATCATAGATTATAGATTTAAATGAGAATAGGTTTTGCATTTACTGGAGCTGGTCATTTACTTTCCGAATCAGTGCATTTAGCTGAACAATTAGCTAAACAACATGAAGTTACTATATTTCTATCTGGTGCCGCTGAAGAAGTCCTTAAAATGTATGGACTTTATGATAGAGTTGTTAAATTAACTGGTGGTAAATATAGGGAACTTGCTACTGATTCCAATCAAAAATTTTCATATCCAATTACTGGTCGTCTTTCTTTAGGAAAATACGACCTTCTTATAGTTTCTCCAGCTACAGCAAATACAGTTTCAAAAATTGTTCATGGAATTGCTGATACATTGGTTACTAATGCTGTTGCCCAGGCAGGTAAAGGTGCTGTTAAAACATATATGGTTCCTGTTGATATTCATCCGGGCCCTGTTGATACAGTTCTTCCATCTAAAATGGAAACATCTAAATGTCAGAATTGTGATGAATGTGTAGCTTCATTAGTTTGTAATCAGGGAGCTATTATTCCTCATGATGAAATTGACTTGACTAAATGTATTGGTTGTGGATTATGTAGAAATTCATGTCCGCATGATGCAATTTCGGAGGGTAAAATCATTACTCTTTATATGAGAGATATTGATATTGAAAACACACGTAAATTATCAAATATTGATGATATTGAGATTTTTGAAAGCCCTGAAGATATCTTAGATAAAATTTAATAATTATTGTAGGATAAAAATATAGTCACTTAATTTTTATCTTTAAAATGTAAGAATGCCACAACTTCTTTTAAATTGTGGATGAAATGTACTATTGTTTTTAATTAATTTTATCTCCTATTTTTAATTTTAATAAACCTTTTTTTGTCTCTAAAATATATTTTGCCTGTTTTTTTGGCTTATAGAATCTCCAGGGTTTTAGGGTTGTTTTTTCAAAAACTGTTTTATTTTCATCTAAAAAGTAGACATCTATTTCAAATAACATAAACATTGTGTGGATACTTGAGTCTTTTAGATTTGTAAATAGTATACAGTCGTTAAAGTCTTTTTTAAGCATTAATCCTTTAAATCGTTTAAAAAAAGTGTTAGCTATTATAATTTTCATAAAATAATATTTTATTTTAAATTATTTAAGCTTTTAACACTTCAAAAGCAATATTGATTTAAATAAATGTTTTATATCTGAGGTTACCACTAATTAAATCTTCAAGTGCAATTTTAAAATCAATTTTTTCAAATGCTCCGGGAATTGCAAGTTGTTCTTCATTATGCATTAAAATATAAAATGGTGTTGAGTTTAAACCGTTAAAACGCGCATCTTCCATATCAAGACTAACTTCAAGATCATATGAATTATTTAAAAGCATATCTTTTATTTCACTTTCGTTTAAACCAACTTCTTTTGAAATTTCAGTTAACACATCAATATCAGATATTATTTCATTTTTTCTAAAGTTAGCATCATATATTTTAAAAGTAAGTTCTTTTGAAATTTCAGAATTTTTATTTTGGACATATTTAATTAATCTGTGTGCATTTCTTGAAGATGTTAGTTGAACACCACCATAATTAATTTTTAATCCATCTTCACAGGCAATTTCATTAATTTCCTCAATTTCCTTTTCAGCTTCCTCTTGTGAAATTCCAAATTTGGTGGCATGTCTTATAATCATTGGTGTTGTGGGCTGATTTTTTAAATTAGGTTGAAGTTCAAAGGATTTAAACTCCCAATCTGGTGTTATATCAAGTTCGCAAACTGCATCATTCAAACGTTTTAATCCAATATAAGAATAAGGACAGTTAATATCGCTCCAGTATATAATTTTCATTTTTTACCTTTGTTATTTTTCTTTTTAGATAATTTATGTAGTTTTTTTAAATTATCTATTGTTCTTAAGATTGTATTGTATTTTCTGTAAAATCCCATCTTATCACTTGATTATTTATATGGCTCTTTCAAAAACTTAAGTGATTTTGATCAAAAAAATTTTTGAGGAGCATGATTTTTTCTTTTATAATTTTTCTTTATTTTGAATTTAAAAGTAG
>CADAAJ010000046.1 GCA_902785855.1 uncultured Methanobrevibacter sp.
GAAATTCAGAACAATGGAAGGAGTATTCAATCAGATAATGCTTCAAAAAAATGGATGGATTGAAAAAAGAAATCAAGAGCTAACATTTTGACAGTCCCTAATATAGTTTTTCAAAAATTATTTTATATAAGGAATTTATAAATATATAATATTAAAAATTCTTATTGGAGATTGTATGTTAATTAAAATTAATGGAGAAGAACTGAATGTGGCTGATGGTTCTACAATTCAGGATGTGATTGAAGAATCAAATGCACCATATACTCCAGGAAGTATTATTTGCTTAATAAAAGGTAAAAAGGAATTAGAAAAGAATATTAGCAAGTATAAAATTAAAACAAACAAAGGTTCAATAATTATTCAATTAGACGAATCAGATGAGGCAAAACCTCTTGTTGATGTTTGGAAAAATCAGTATGAGGAATTTGTTGATTTAAATATCAGATGGTCAACTTCTAATGAGGTTGCTGTCGGACCTATTGTCACTGATTTGGAACCTACTTCTGATGAATATAAATATTTTGAAGGAGATGTTGTTTTAAGTTTATCTAGTTTTAGTAATGAGTCTACTCATTTAATATTGCTTAAAGAGAATATAACTAATGTTTTTAGTGTACCTCCATATAATAAAGGTATTTTTGCAAGAATTATTGGTGGTAAAAAAACATTGGAAGAATTAACTGATGATGATTCAGTCACTGGTATTGAACCAATTATTGAAAGAAGTACAACAACTGATAGTGCTTCTGTATCTGATTTAAGTACTGTTTTAGAAGAAGGAAATGAATTATACACCTATATTTCATTTGATATTGATGAAGATTCACCGGTCTGTGTTGAACATTTATTTTCTATTATTAAAGATGGTAGAGTTAAAGTTTCATATGATAGTGAATCATTTTTAGGTTTTTATGATCTTGAAGGAATGGATAAACCTAAAGAAAACACTACTCAAAGAACAAGAGGAAGCATTACTATTAGAAATTCTGGTGTAGGTGTTGGAAAATTATTTATTTATCGTGAAAATAGAGTGTTAACTCCTAATCATACCTCTGTAGGTAAAATTGTTAATGGGATGGAGTTAATTGATATAGCTAAAAAAGATGATTTCATTACAGTTAAAGCAGAACAACAAAGATTGATGTTGCTTGGTAAAACTCAAAGTGAAGCTAGTGAAATTTTATCTGCTGCAGGTGTAGAACACATGATTGATGGTCTTGTTGATGATGATGCAGTAATTGTTGAACAGACTCCTAAACATACAATTGATATCCTAAAAGAGGGTAAAGTTATCACTAAAGCGATTAACTCTAGTGATTTATGCACAATCAAATTTAGTGAAAATGCACCAAGATCAGTAAGGTACTTTAAATATATTTCCGGACTTTTGGAAAATCCTATTGGTCAAATCAAAGTTCACTTTGCAGTTCCTGGAATGCATATTGTTATTTTTGAAGGAAATAAAAAATTAGCTAAAGGCTTAATTCCTGAGAATAATCCTGAGGAGAAAGTTATTAGAGGCCAAATTGGTATTACAAACATGGCTTCAAAGAGTGCGGGATTGATTGGTATCAGATTTGAGGATAATTATGAATTTGGACCAACAGCAGAAAATTTTGAATCTACTAATATAATTGGAGATATTACTTCTGATTATGATTATCTTGAAAAATTAAAAGAGGGAGTTGTAGTTTATGTCACAGAATCTAACCATGAGTCCTGATTTAGGTAAAGAAGATTGGGATCCAGATGTAATTACACGTATGATTTTTATTAGTCCTGGAGCTCATGTAAGTGAACAGGAAATTGTAAGTGAGTTTCATATGCTTGATTTACCACTTACTATTAAAAATACTTGCTATGGGTCTATGATTAGTGGAAAAAGTAAAGATGTTTATAAGGCAATTGAAGAAATTAGAAAACTTGATCCAAATCACATTTTCACAAAAGAGAGAGGTTTTGCTCCTGGTGATCCTAGAAGATGTAGGGGTCATAGGTTTGGTCCAAGGGAAGGTTTCCATCAAATGGAAAAAGAATATAGGATACTTGGTTTTGTTTCTGAAGCTTTAGAAAATCCTAAAGATGTGGAAGTTGCAAAAAAAGAACCAATTGCTGTTGATGAATTTAAAAAGATTATGAATGATTGTTTAGAAAGTAAAGAATAGGTGAAAACATGGTGAAAGTAGCTATTTATCCTCCAAACTCATTAATTTTAGCGGATTTAATTGAAAGAAAAGGTCATACTCCTTTAGTTTTACAAAAACAAATTAGGCAAAAAATAAAAGACCCGGAAATTGATTCTCCTCCGATGAATATTACTGAAGAAGATCCAATTAAAGGTCTTAAATATGCTGCTATTGAAGTTCCTTCAGGTGTTCGTGGAAGAATGTCTATTATTGGACCTTTAATAGATGAAGCAGAAGCAGCTATTGTTGTTGATGGGGCTCCTTATGGTTTTGGATGTATTGGTTGTGCAAGAACTAATGAATTATCAATATTTTTACTCAGAAATAAAGATATTCCTGTTTTAGAACTAACATATCCTACAAATCAGGATGAGACTTATGTTATGGTAAATGATGTTAACGAATTTATAGATTCTCTTGAAGAAATTAGTGGGGAGGAATAATAATGGTTAAAATTGCATTAGTTTCATGTGGAACAGAATATAGTGGTATTCAAAAAGAAATTGAAAAGGCAGCAAATAAATTTGGTGCTGAAATTGTTCTTCCTGAAATTGATTTAGATTATATAGATGAATCTTATGAGAAATTTGGATTTTCTGCTCAAAGTTCAAGTTTAAAATTGATGATTGCAAGAGCTATGGCTATTGTGGAAGGCAGATCCAAACCCGATGCAGTATTTATTGCAACTTGTTTCAGGTGTGCAGAAGCTGCATTGGTTAGAAATGAAGTAAGAAGGTTTATACAGAATAATACTCGTATTCCTGTTGTTACATATTCATTTACTGAAAGAACAAAAGCTGATGAGTTATTTATTCGTATGGAAGCATTAGCTACAACTGTAACTCGTAGAAATATTCTTGCTCGTGAAAAACAAGAAGGACTTACTCTTGGACTTGACTCTGGTTCAACTACAACAAAAGCTGTACTTATGGAAAATAATAAAGTTATTGGAACTGGTTGGACATCAACTAAGGATATTATTGAATCTGCAAAAACTGCAGCTTCAGAAGCATTTGCTGAAACTGATTATGGTTGGGATGATTTGGATGGTATTGGAACTACTGGTTATGGAAGATTTACCATGGGTCAGGAATTTAACGCTGAATTAGTTCAAGAAGAATTATCCGTTAATGCTAAAGGTGCAGTATATTTAGCTGATTGTCAGAAAGGTGAAGCTACTGTATTGGATATTGGAGGTATGGATAACAAAGTAATTACTGTTAACAATGGTATTCCTGATAACTTTACTATGGGCGGTATCTGTGCTGGTGCATCCGGTAGATTTTTAGACATGACTTCACGTAGGTTGGATGTTGATATTACTGAATTAGGTCCTCTTGCAGTGCAAGGTGACTGGAGACAGGCAATGTTAAACTCATATTGTATTGTATTTGGTATTCAGGACTTGGTTACAACACTCGCTGCAGGAGGTTCTAAAGCTGATGTAGCTGCAGCTGCTTGTCACTCTGTTTCTGAACAGGTTTATGAACAACAACTTCAGGAAATTGATATTCGTGAACCTTTAATCCAAGTAGGTGGAACAAGTTTGATTTCTGGTCTTGTTGAAGCTGTTAGTGAAACATTAGGTGGAATTGAAGTTATTGTTCCTGAATATTCTCAGCATATTGGAGCTGTAGGTTCAGCTCTTTTAGTATCTGGAATGGGAAATAGACAAGATAATAAATAATTTAAAGGTTTGGTTTGATGTTAGTAGAATGCTATGATGAAAGAGGTGCAGAGGTTTACGATATTATCATTAAACAAATCTTTCAAGATTTGGTTTTAGGAGCTTCTGTCGATGATTTAAGAGCTTATGTTAATCCGGATGATCCTGTATTTGTCTTAGCTATTAAAATGAGAAAAACTTCTAATGCAGTTCTATTTGATGAAGTAGCTAATTTGAATTATGATAAACAAGATGATGTTACTAGAATAATTATTGATAATGAAAATTATCTTCCGAATATCTTAAAGAGATTGTGGGCGCAGTTTTCAAGGGATGAAATTTATCAACCAAACAGATATCAAATTGATATTGCTGGAGATCAGACTGATTTAAAATCTTTAGTTATTGATGATCCTCATTCCAATTTACAAAGGCGTATTTATGATGCAATCTTTAGGATTTTACCTGAAGGATTTAAGATTATTAAGGATTTATCCACAGAAGATATTGTTGTTGTAGTTGCAACTGATGAGTTAATTAAAGATGATTGGATTGAAAAGGCTCATGAATATATTAAAGAATTAAATGGTGAGATGTAGTAAAGTTTATATATTGTTCGTAATAATACAAATTAACATGAGTTATATTAGGGAGTAGTGGTATTATGAATGAGCATAAAGGTTCAAGATTTGCACATATAACAAAAGCACATCCATGTTTTAATGAAAAAATGCATGATAAAGTAGGAAGAGCACATGTACCTGTTGCACCAAAATGTAATATTTATTGTAACTTCTGTACAAGAGATATTAATAATGAAGAAGACAGACCTGGTGTTACAAGCTGTATTATGAAACCAGAGGATGCAATTACTCATATTGATGATGTTACTTCAGATGGTCCAATTTCTGTTGTAGGTGTTGCCGGACCTGGAGATTCACTAGCTAATGAAGAAACTTTTGAATTTTTTGAAAAATTAGCTAAAAAACATCCTGACTTAATAAAATGTATGAGTACTAACGGTCTTTTACTTCCAAAATATGCAGATAAACTTGCAGAACTTGGAGTAAATTCTGTTACTGTAACTATTAATGCAGTTGACCCAGATATTGCTGAAGATATATATTCTTTTATAAAATATGAAGGTAAAGTATATAAAGGTCATGAAGCTGTTGAAATTTTGATTAAAAATCAACTTGAAGGTGTTGAAAAAGCATCTGAGAATGGTATGGTTGTTAAAGTTAATTCCGTTTTAATTCCTGGAGTTAATGATGAACATATTGTTGAAATTGCACGTGAAGTTAAAAAACGTGGTGCTTCTTTAATGAATATTCTTCCATTAATTCCTCTGGGAAAAATGAAAGATTTACAAAGACCTGATTGTTCAATGATGGAACAAGTCAGAGAGCAAGTTGAAGAAATTATTCCGGTATTTAGGGCATGTACTCAATGTAGGGCTGATGCTTATGGAATTCCGGGTAAAAAAAGTGAAGATCATCATTTAGGAATGACTCCTCAAAGTCATTACTAATTATTTTTTTTATTATTTTTAAGGTGAAAATTATGGTTAAAACTTATGTTTTTGGACATAAAAGTCCTGATAGTGATACAATTACATCAAGTATTGTTATGGCAAATTTAGAGAATAAATTAGGTAATACTGATGCTAAAGCTTATAGATTAGGAAGTATTAATAAAGAAACTGAATTTATTTTGAATTATTTAAATATGGATGCACCAGAACTTTTAGAAAGTATTGAAGATGGTTCTGATGTTATTTTGGTTGATCACAATTCTCCATCTGAATCTATTGATAATTTAAATAATTTAAATATCTTAAAAATTGTTGACCATCATAAATTAGCTTTAGAAACTTCTTATCCATTATTTTTAAGATTTGAACCTGTTGGTTGTACTGAAACCATTCTTTTTAAGTTATATCAGGAAAATGGTGTTGAAATCACTAAAGAAATTGCTACTTTAATGTTATCTGCTATTGTTTCAGATACATTACTTTTAAAATCTCCAACTACTACTGAAGATGATATAAGTGCTGTTAAAGCTCTTTCTAAAATTGCTGAAGTTGATGTGGAAGAGTACGGTTTGGAAATGCTTAAAGCAGGTACAGATTTAAGCAGTTTTACAATTGATGAAATTTTGCAGTTAGATGCTAAACAGATTGATTTTAAAGATGTAAGATCTATTATAAATCAGGTTAATACTGCAAGTATTGATGATGTAATGGAAATGAAAGATGAATTGGAAGAAGGCATAAGTAAAATTATTGACAGCGAAAACCTTGATTTGTTCATTCTTTTAATTACAGATATTGTTAATAGTAATTCACAGGTTATTGCATTGGGTAAATCTGCAAAACTCATTGAAAAAGCTTATGGTGTTGAATTAATAGATAACACAGCTTTACTTGAAGGTGTTGTTTCTCGTAAGAAACAAGTTGTGCCTATAATGACTGAAAGTGCCTAATTAATTTTTTGGTATGCCTAAAAATAAGACTTTTTTGAAGTTTTTCATAAATATTTATAAATGATAATTGAAAAAGTATTATTTAGATGTATTTTAGTACATCTCTAATCAATCCATTTTGGATATTAAATTAGACGGGAAGCATAATTATAAATACTCTATGCATTTTTGCATAAAAAAAATTAGAAACTAACATTTAATTATGCTTTTCAACTTTTTAACTTTTTTTAAAACAAAGGTGTTATAATGAAAACACTTGAATGGGAAAATAACAAATTAAAACTTATTGATCAAAGACAACTTCCTGATAATTTAGTTTATATCTACTGTGAAAATTATAAAGATGTAATTGTTGCAATTAAGGATATGGCTGTCAGAGGAGCTCCTGCTATTGGTGTTGCAGCTGCTTTTGGAATGGCACTGGCTGATATTGAAGGTGTTGATTTAAATAAAGCTGCAAATGAAATAAAATCTGCAAGACCAACTGCTGTTAATTTATTTTGGGCTGTTGATAGGGTATTAAATAGTCAAAATCCTCTTGATGAAGCTTTAAAAATGTATGAAGAAGACATGGCTACAAACAGAGCAATTGGTAAATTTGGTTCTCAGGTAATTGATGATGGAGATACTATTTTAACTCACTGTAATGCTGGTGCTCTTGCTTGTGTTGATTATGGAACAGCTTTAGGTGTTATTAGAGCAGCTAGGGACGCAGGTAAAAATATTAATGTTATTTGTGATGAAACCCGTCCACGTGGTCAGGGGGCAAGTTTAAGTGTTTGGGAAATGCAGCAGGAAAATATTCCTGTAAAATTAATACCTGATGTGGCTTCTGGATATCTTATGTCTCAGGGCATGATTGATAAAGTTGTAATTGGTGCAGACAGAATAGCTAAAGGTGGTGTTGTAAATAAAGTAGGTTCATTTATGGTGGCACTTGCAGCAAAACAACATGATATTCCATTTTATGTGGCAGCTCCATATTCAACATTTGATCATGAAATTTCTATCTTTGATACTGAAATCGAAGAAAGAGATGGTGATGAAGTAAGATATTATGGTGGGGCTAGAATTTGTCCTGAAGGAACTGAAGTTATTAATCCCGCTTTTGATATAACTCCAAAAGAATTTATTACTGGAATTATCACAGAAAAAGGTATTATTGATCCTATTTAGAAATCATGATTAATTTACCCGTTAATATTATCATAGGTAATGCTATTTCATTATTTGCAGGAATTTTTTTAATTCTCAGTATGTGGGTGAATGATGAAAAAGAAGCATATAAACATCAGTTTCTCAATGCTTTTTTCTTAACAATATCTTCTATTTTCTTTTTATCATGGACTGGTGTTACAACTATGGCATTGGCTGCCAGTAGGAATGTCATGGTTTATAAGGATAAATTAACATTTAACTGGACAATTTTTTTCATTATTCTGTCAGTTGTTTTTGGTTTGGCTGTAAATACAAAAGGAATAATTGGTTTATTGCCTATAATAGCTATTGTTCAAATTACATTGTGTAATTATTATTTAAAAACAATTAAATGGATAAAATTAAGTTTTATAGTAAATGAGTTATTTTACATTGTTTATTTCATTGCTATATGGGATTTCTCATCATCAGTAATTGAGTCAATTACAGCAATTATTGGTTTGATATCATTATTTAAATTGTTAAAAAAAGAAGTTTAAACTCATATAAATGAGTTTAAAGTCCGAAAAATATATAAATTCCAAATACAATTGCTAGAACATATATTTCAGGTTTAATTTCTTTGAATTTTCCAGTAGCAATTGTTCCAATAGAGTATGTTATGAATCCCCATGCAATCCCTAAAGAAATTGAATAAGTTAGTATCATCATGAGTATTATCATAAATACAGAGGAAGTAACAACCAAATCGCTCCAGTTTATATCTTTTAATTGTGAAATAATTAGGATACCAACAAGCATTAAAGCTGAAGTTGTAACAGGTATTTTAAATAGGGACAGGATTAATGGTGAAATGAAAATTGATAAAATAAATAATATACCAATTACAACTGATGTTAAACCTGTTTTTGCTCCAATTTCGACACCTGTTGCACTTTCAATATATGTGGTAATTGTACTTGTACCAAATATTGAACCTATTATTCCTCCTACAGCATTAGAAATTAGTGCTTTTTTAATTTCTACATTTTCACCAGTTTCATCTGCAAATCCACATTCTCTACCTATTGAAATTAATGTTCCGGTTGCATCAAAGAAAGTAATAAACACAAATGAGAATAATATTATGATTAAATTTGGTATGTTTGAAAATAATTCTCCAAATCCTTTTGTAAATTCCCCAATTATTGATAAATCAAAAGAAGTGGTTATTGGATTATTAGGTAATGTTGGCATAATTTCATTTCCAGCACCAAATCCAAGTGATGTCATAACTAATCCTATCGCTGCTGTAATAATCATTCCAATTAATACTGCTCCTTGTATTTTTTTATGATATAATATTAAAGTGATAAAAATACCGATTAATGCAAGTAATACGGGTGGTGAAAATAAGTTTCCTAATGTAACTAATGTTGTTGGGTGGGATTCAATTATTTCACAACCTGTAAGTCCTACGAATGCAAGATAAAATCCAATTCCTGCACCAATACCTAATTTTAAATCGAGAGGTATGGCATTTATAATTGTATCACGTATTTTTGAAACAGAAACTATTAAAAGGATAATGTTTGACAGAAATACTGCAGCCAGTGCGGCCTGCCATGAGTAGTTCATTCCAAGTACAATTGTATAGGTAAATAGTGCATTGACTCCCATGCCGGGTGCTAATCCTACTGGGTATCGTGATAATAATCCCATTATAATACATGCGATTCCTGATGAAATGGCTGTTGCAAATAATACTCCTGTTGTAGGCATTCCAGTTTTAGATAATAGTATAGGATTTATTCCTAAAATGTATGCCATGGCAAAAAAAGTGGTAATACCTCCAATTATTTCGGTTTTAATAGTTGTTCCGTTTTCCTGTAATTTAAAAAAATTTTCTAACATAATTTGTCCTCAGTAAAATAGTTTTACTTAAAGATAATATTATTTTTATATCTAGTATTATTTTTAATTTACCTATATTTTTTTTTTTTTAATTTGTTAATTTTGATGATTGGAGGATGTATGTATAAACATTGTTCAGTTGATTTTATTGTCTTATTTATATTCAAATTTACTTTTAAAAAATTTTAAATTTCTAGGATAACTTAGTTTTCTAACTAAAACCATAAATAAACTATTTAAACAATAAAATATTAATATATTATATAACATTTTATGTGTTTGATTTGTGTTGAGGAAGATATTATGGAGATTAAAGAAAATAAATCAGTGAATTACCCTCCTTTAATTGAGGATTTGGTTGAAGAATTGCTAAAAGATGATTTTGTCCACTTTAAGATATTATGTGCAAATGAAGTCCATCATTTCAATAAAGAAGATGATTCTATAATTGAGTTTCAGGAAACTTATATGAAAGAAATTAGTGCTAACGGAGATATGTTATACATAGCTTATCCGGATATCTTTAGAGCTAAATTATATAGGGACATTGAAAAATATATTGAAGATGAAAAGAAATTCAATGCATTTAATGATGATGACGATTGGACTGGTAACAGAATTCAATTCTAACTTCATCTCTTTTTTTTATAGTTTTTTAATTTTTCCGTCAATAGCAACATGCCATTCACCAGGTGATGTTGATTTTACTTTTCGGCAGTTAATAATTTCAACTTCTTTTCCAACTTTATTACAAGCATCTTTTAAACGTTTTATTCCAGTTTCATATGAGTCGGAGAATTCATAATAATTAATTATTCCTCCATCTTCAATTAAATTAACACTAACATCAAGGAAAGTATATGCGAGTCCTGGAAGATTCATAATTATTCTATCGAATTTTGTTTTAAATGATTTGCTAACTTCCCTTACATCACCACAGTAACTTTCGATATTGCCTTTGAGCTTGTTTAATTTAATATTTTCATCCATATATTTAATTGCAGATTTATTTATATCGACTGCAGTTATATTGACATCTTTATTTTTGGCAATAACAATAGGAAATGGTCCAATTCCACAAAACATATCTAAAATATTTTCACCATCACAAACACTTTCCATTACTCTTTTTCTTTCAGTAGCAAGTCTGGGTGAAAAATAAACTTCACGAACATCTAATTTTAACCGTGCTCCATGTTCTTTATGGATGGTTACAGTATCATCAATTCCTGCTAAAAATTCCAATTCTCTAACACGTGTAGTTCCTTTAACTGCACTTTTTTTCATATAAATTGATCTTCTTTTAGTGAATTTTAATGCAGCATCTCCAATGATTTGTTTTTTCCCAATTAAATCATCTGGAATTTCTAAAATAACAATATCTCCAATGGTATCAAATGATGTTCTTAAATTATCAATCTCTTCACTATTTAATTCTCCTTCAAGAAGTTCAGAAAAATTATGGGCTGTTCTTTTTAAAGGTTCTAATTCAATATCAACAATTTCATAACCTTCAACATCTTCGTTGATGGGAATATATCCAAAGTCATCACAGGCTTTAATTCTATATTCCATATTCATCTGATTGTTTTCCATTAATTTTATACGAATATTGTTCAGCTGTTTTAATGGAACTTTTACACATTTCATAAAATTAATATGTTTAAATTATTATATAATCTATGGCATTAAATTTTGTAAAAATAATTGTAAAAGTTTTATATATTTTTCTACAAATATAAAGTATATGTTTTATTTAGTAGGTTTAGGATTATTTGACCATAAGGACATATCCTTAAAAGGTTTGGAATGTTTAAAGAATGTTGATAAAATTTATGCTGAATTTTTCACATCAAGATTATTTGGTTCTAACTTTGAAGCTATTGAAGAGTTAGTTGGTAGTAAAATTGAAGTTTTAGTTAGAAATGAAGTTGAAGAGGAGCATAAATTTATTGATGAGGCAAAAGAATTAAATGTTGCATTAGTTACTGGTGGTGATCCTTTAATTGCAACAACTCATAGTGATTTTCTAGTTCAGTGTTCTAAAAAAGGGATTGAATATGAAGTAATTCATGGTTCGTCTATTTTATCATCAGCTCCAGCTATTTCAGGTCTTCAGGGATATAAATTTGGAAAAGTAACTACTATTCCATTTCCGGATTATAATTTTTATCCAAAATCTCCTTATGAAGCTATTGAAGAAAATTTGAGAATGGATTTACATACTTTAGTTTTACTAGATATTCAGGCTCATAAAGATAGGTATATGACAGTTAATCAGGGTTTGGAATATTTAATGAATATTAATGAAAATTTAGAACGTGAAGGTTTAATCAATGAGGATACATTGGCAATGGGTATTGCAAGAGTTGGCTCTCAGGATGTTTGTGTTAAAGCAGGTAAAATCTCTGAGTTAATTGATTATGATTTTGGTGGTCCTCTTCATTGTATTATAATTCCTTCTAAACTTCATATTGTTGAAGCTGAGTATCTTGTAGAAATTGCAGGTGCTGATTCTAAAATTTTGGATGATGTTTAGTTTAAATGGGAGGGAAGAGAGATTATCTCTTCCAATTTAAATAATCAATTGAGATTTTGCCATTTTTTGGCTGATGTTAATTTGAGATATGAAATCAAATTCACATCGATTATTATTTTTATTTTTCATGTATTTAAATATTTTCATTAAATTAAGTTAATATTATTAATGTTAAAATCAATATTTTAATTAATGAATAAAATATTAAATTTATCCAAACAAACTAATGTGGTAAAATCACAATTAAGGCATGATCAATTAAAAAATGGTACCTATTTTTATAACTCATTTAAAAAAGAAATATCTTTGATATTGCATGCCTATAAAACACAAAAATCTATTTATAAGGCTGCTTCAAGTGTGGGTGTTGATGGTGTTGTTGCTATGAAGTGGTATAGTGAAGGTATGCTTGGAAATCCAATTTTTAGAGGATTTTTCCTTGGAATTAATGAAATTAATAATGCACCTGAACCAAAAGTTGAAGATAAAGTAATTAAAGAGGATAATTCTAAAAATTTTCAGGGTGATTTTAAAATATCTCAATATGGGGATGGATGGAGTTATACAACATATGTTGACGGTGAAAAAATATTCATTATTTCCAATGAACTGAATACTCTCAAAGAAAAGGTCAAATCTAAAAAATTACCTTTAAATTAAACATTTATTTTTAAAAAAAAGTTAAAAGTGTTAATTAATAACACTTTTAATATCTAACTGAATCTGGATCAATATATCCATTTTTCTGTTTTTTATACTTGTCAGTACCATACTTTTTCAACATATAATTATCTGCTTCAGTTTTACTATACATTGGTGTTCCATCAGATTTATAAGCATATATTGTAGGGGAATCAGAGGAAGAACTGCTTGTTGAAGTGGAAGTATTGGTAGTATTATTGGCTGTACTTGTTGTATTATTTATTTGCACTGTGAAATTTGCTACTGGTTTATTTCCTCCTGCAATATCATAAAATGAAACAACAGCATATTTTGGTGTTCCTGAGCAAGTACTTGGAGGGCTGCCTCCTAAATCAATTGTATTTCCTTTTGATGGATTTAACATATTCCATGCATAGGATTGTCCTACGATAGTGTTATGTTCATCGTAGAATATTATTCTTGCTTCTAAATAATCAAAATCCTTTAATAAGGTTACATGTCCCTTAAGTTTGTATAAATTTGATTCACCTTTTTCTATTTTTAAATCTTTAACTTGTAATGTTTGTTCTTTTTCTGGATGGTATAATAGATATGCCGCTCCAGCTATACCAATTGCAAGTACTATGATTATTAGAATTATTAATATTTTTTTCGTATCAAGTTCAATAATCATTTTATTTCAACTCCCTTTTTGATAATCCAAAAAAATATTATATTTGGATAATATGATGTGTGTATCCTATACATTATACATTTTACTATTTTGTTTTAAGATTTTCTTTAA
>CADAAJ010000047.1 GCA_902785855.1 uncultured Methanobrevibacter sp.
CCCAATCATAATCTATAAGTAAATCATATGATATCCTATCATATACTTTATATTCCTTTTTTAGCCCATGATTTCTAAAATCAACATGATACCCTTTTGTTGTAGCTTCATCTACGACAAAATGAGCTACTACACTACATCCATCTTTTAGTTCAAGTAACTCCTTGCCCTCCCAGTGATAGCAGGCATCATATCCCCCAGCACATGAGTAATATTTAAGACCAATTTCTTTTTCTTTTTGTTTAACTGCTCTTTTAAACCATTCTGCATTTTCCAAATTATAAAAATTGGTGTTGAAACTATAATCTCCAATAGTATTCCTGTCAGGACTATATGTAACATAATCTATGGTTGTGAAGTATTTGTTTTGTCTTTTAAAAGATATTTTAACATCCCCACCATAAGACTTATACATATCAACAACTGTATTTTTTGCATTTGATAAATCAAAACTATTTTTTATATCAATGAGTATACTGTCAGGTTCCCTGAATTGATCAAGTACATCATAAAATCTAGCTATAGAAATATTTTTTAAATCTAATTTTAATGGTCTTTTATTTTTTCTTTCTCTTTTCATTTCGTATTCATCATCAACCCATCTAAAAGTAGTTCCACAATGTGGACAGTATGGATCTCCATTCATTACTATTTCTCCACAGTTTGGACATGTTGGCATAATTTTCACCTATTATATCAATTGAAATTAGAAATAATATCATTTTCCTATTTCAAAATAAACATCAACAATTTTATCTAACTGATTTTTAATTTCACTAAAATTCTGATTTAAATTAAGTGTTTTAACACTGATCTTATTACCACTCATAATATAGTCACTGTCAGGCTGTATTCCATCATCTGTCATTGCATAAAGTAGCATGCCACTAACTTCATGAGGATTTCCATGAAGTTCTGCTTCTTTATTTTTTACATATGTAAATACCTGGTATAAATTACCTGAGTGATGTTTCTGATTTTCTGTAATAT
This sequence comes from uncultured Methanobrevibacter sp., assembly GCA_902785855.1. Classification (GTDB taxonomy): domain Archaea; phylum Methanobacteriota; class Methanobacteria; order Methanobacteriales; family Methanobacteriaceae; genus Methanocatella. The sequence continues at coordinate 991 of CADAAJ010000047.1, forward strand.
TATGTCCATAAAACTTTGCATCAATAATCAGAATTTTATCATGATGCATTAAAGTTACATCAGTAATCATATTTGGCAAAAATGAATCTTCACCAGAATCCAATTGCCATTTAATATAATGTGAGCCAACTGATAATTTAAAAGCATATTCTTTTTTATAATAATTTAAAATAAACTTTTCATATACTCCTTCTAAAAAGGAATCCTTTAACTCTCCAAATTCATTCAGTTTATATGGTCCTGATTTTTCTGTATGAATAATACCATTTATAATTAAATAACAGACATTTATTAACATCTGATAAGTCTGATTATTTCTGTCGTAACGTATTTTCCAGTTAATATAATCAACATTTATTAAATCAACTTCATTAAAATACAGTAACAAATTTTTTAGTTTAGCTTTAATATCAGTATTATCAATTATTTTAATTAAAATCATCATGGTTGTTTTTAAAATTTGATTTAAATAACAATTAACGGAAAATTCATCATAAGTACAACTTAATTTTCGTTTTATAATACTTAAAGAATTGATTGATTCATTAATATTAATTTTACCTTTGATTGAAGAAGTTTCTTCAGTAAAATCTATGTAATCTTTAATCAAACCCTGTTTAATCTGTTTTGAAACACCTTTTATCAATATATATGAAAGCAGCTCTGCTGTATTATCAAAACTTTCTACATCAATTTTTTCATGACCTATAATATCCGGCAATCTAAGAGCATAAGAAAGCATATGATAAATGTTATTAATATATATCGTCTGTTTTGCTATCATCAATACATCTTCCTAATTTAGTAGACCAAATTTCAACTTTTTCTTTATTGTCAAACCAATACTCTTTTAAAAGAGGAGTTAATTCATGTTTAACAATATATTTTAACTTTTCATCACTTTCATCAGGCCCCATATTACAAAAATAACTGTGCCCAATCCTAAATCCTTCACCTAAACTTTCATCAGATGCTATTTCCTGATTTAATTCATTCATAACATTAATTAAACTATTGAAATTAGGATTGTTAATATTTTTTTGATAATCTTCAAATCCTTTGGAATTAAATCCAGGTTCCATGTCAAAGAAAGCGAATCTTCTCCTGAGAGCATAATCAATCATAGCAAGGGACCTGTCAGCAGTATTCATCAAACCAATTATATAAACATTTTTTGGGATGAAAAATAATTCATCAGAATAAAGAAGTTGAATTTTCTTTTCTTCACCACGTTTATCTGCTTCAATTAGCATAAATAGCTCACCAAATATTTTACTAAGGTTTCCTCTGTTAATCTCATCAATAATGAAGAAATATGGATTTTCATTATCGTCCTCAGCTTTTTTGCAGAAATTATAAAATGACCCATGTCTTAACTCAAAACCATCTTTTGATGGTCTGTAACCCATTACAAAGTCTTCATATGAATAGCTTTGGTGAAACTGAACCATCATAACCCGGTCAACATCTTTAACACCCATAATTGAGTATGCAAGCCTTTTTGCCATGAATGTTTTTCCAACACCAGGAGCACCCTGAACAATAATGTTTTTCTTGTTATTTAGTAAATCAACCAGAGTATCATAATCAGTTTCATCAATAAAAACATCTTTAAGAAACATATCCCTAGTGTATTCCGGATACTCAGGTTCCTCACCATAATCTTCAAAATCAGTAGCATCTTTAATATTTTGAATCAATTCATTATAAACAGTTATATCCGTTAGTGTTTTCATATGCAGTTTTCCCTTAGTATATGGCCAATTTCCATAATTAATCCAATTGACTTTCCTAGTATGGCAAAAATGACCATCATAATCAATATCATAGTTATAGTCAGATTCTACAATTCCAACTCCAACAATTTCAGCCATTCCCTTTTTAGCAAAGATAATATCTCCTTTTTGAATATCATTTGCAAATTGCCATAATGCATGAACATCATTTCTGTGTGATGCATTATCATTATACAAATTTTGAAGTTTTGTTTTAATTTCACTTTTATTTGTAAACTTCTTTAAATTTCCAACTTCATGCCAACCAATAGCCATTATTCCATCATTATAAAATTTATCCCACATGTCTGCATTTTCACCTGGAGCATAAAGCCAGTAATGAGTGGTTTTAACATCATCATCACCAATTCCATCATTATACTCCTTGTTTAAAGGGTCCCAAATTGATTTTCCATTTTTAAAAAATAATCTTACAATTTCTTCGGAAAATAATGAATAAAATTTAAGGCCAGAAGATTTAATTAATTGATAAAATTGCCCATCATTAGTATAAAAACCGTCTAAAGGTTCAATATTAAATTTTCTAAGAAAATCTTTTTTCATTTTATCTGAATGTACTATTGGAAATTTATCCGGAAATAAAATTACATAATATTTATGAACCCATGAATGAATTGGGCTAACATTACATTCATCAAATATTTTATTTAATTTTTCTTCAAGGAAACTATAATCTTCAAGTGTTTCTAGTGTATAATTTTTAATGAGTTTTGCACCTTCAATAAGAACATCCCGAATTGTTCTTGCTTTTTCAATAGCTTCTTTTTCACTGAGAATTACAGAATTTTTACTAGAAGGGCCAAAAATCCATTTATTAGATTCTTTATTTTTATATAAATTATATTTATATGCTGATCCTCCGCTAATACTTCCGAAAATATTAAATTCTTTTGAAAACTCCAATGTATAACATAGATTGTTTTTATCACCATCATGTAAAAAAATTTTATTAAGTAATTCCATTCCATCTAAATTTTCTAAAATATCAATGCCAAATTTTTCTCTAAAATCCACACATGCCTTTTCAAAGGTTTCCTGTTTGAAATTTCCTAAATTATTTTCATCCAGATACTCCCTAATAATTATTGCGGACTCTTCATACTGATTTACCATCTTAACCACTAACAACCTGATATAAATTATTGTATCAAACTTGTTATTATATCTGTTATTTGATAAATTTAAAATTAATGTAGACAAAAAATCTATTTATTAAATAAAATTACTAGAGAAAAAATTAATAAAAAAAATAGATAAGATGAAAATTATCTTATTCTGTTGTAAACAAATGCACCAATTGTAATAATCACGAATGCAGTTATTATAATTAAAGCATTTGAGATAACATTCATCAAGAAACTTCCAACTGATTTTAAAAAGTCTAAAATAGCCTGAATTAATAATAAAATTTGATTAATCAAATCTAAAAGGAACTGTAATAATGCAAACAGCAATGCTAAAATCTGCTGTATAAGTGCAATAATTGCAGATATAAGTCCTATAATGAAATTTATTATAGCGCCAATTAAATTTAAAATCTGCTCAATAACAGCAAGTAGAATAGTAAATAATTTTAAAATCCCTTCGAGTTGATTCCACATAGACTGAAGCATCTTTAAAAGTTCTCCAAGAGCATCCATTAATGTCTGGAATTCCATCATTATTCCGCTAAAGAGATTTGCCAATCCTTCAATAGCAGCAACAGCCATTAGAAAGTCATTTATTAATGTATCAACAATAGGTTTCCATGCACCATATAGTGCATCTGCAAGAGAAGCTAACTGATCATAGAAATTTTTAAGAAATGTTGAATTTGTATTATTGTCCATTTGCTGATTTACATATGTATTATTGACCATGTCAGTATTATTTGTTGTATTTGTTAAATTATTGGTTTCATTCATATCTCCACCGGCTGCACCGACAGATTTAAATGAAACAGTATATGCAAAATAATCTGATTCATTACCGGACACAGATTTTAAAACTTCAAAACTAAAAACCGCTTCAGTTTCGTTGTTTATTTTAATAACACCATTGTCACTTTGTTTTTGTGAGTCGGAACCTGATTCACTAACCTTAGAATGAGAACCTGATTTTATAACAGAGGCCATGACACTTCCAATCTCATTTACACAATCCTGTCTGTAGCATTGAACTACTGCATGTTTCAGTTTATTTGAATTACTGGCTTTTGATGCTGAAACACTTTTAAATTCATCTCCAGGACTTGCAGCAGGTTTTGAATAATCAAGTCTAAATCCTCTATACCCGTCACTAAATTTAATGTCATTTCCTTTTCCTTTAGCTAAAATATAGTTCTTTTTGGATTTATCATCACTTTTGTTTTTATCTGTTGTCTTATTCTTGTCATCAGTTTTGTTTTTATCAATTTTTTTATCTTTATTAATTTTTCCATGGTCTGAGGTATCATAATCACCATGTTTAGCATTATCTGCTACAACAATGCTTAAAAAACAAAATGAAATTAATATAACAAGAATTAATGTAACAATTTTTTTGTTCATACTGTACCTCTTATAAATAGTTTATATTTATTCCTATATATTAAGATTATGGCATTTTTTAAAAAGATATGCACAATTATTGTTTAATAATTACTTTAAATTTTAAATACTATTATCTAAAAATATATATCTGACAAACAGTTAGGTTATGTGATAAATATGAAATTACGTGAAATTATAATTGATGCTATTAAATATCCTATTAGTGATACTCGAAAATTTTTAATATTCTGTGTTTTAATTGTTCTAATGAGTTTATCAACAGTACTTCCATCATACGGCATTAATGATGGGACTTTATCTATTGTTTTAACTCTTGTAACCTTAATTGTTTCATTTGTAGTTTTAGGATATTCAGTTGAGGTTATTAAAAGTGGAACTGAAGGTGACAACACACTTCCTGATTTTGATTATGTAAAACAATTTGTTATTGGTATTAAAGCATTGATTTTAGATATAATCTATTTCATCATTCCTGCAGTTATTACAATAATTGTTGCTTCTGCAAGCGGACTGTTTTCTTCATTTACTGAAATCGTATATAAATGTATTGAAGCAATAGCTAACGGTGCAGAGAATTATACTGCAATAATGGGAGCTGTTCCGACATCAACAATGAACACATTCACCAATGCATTAACTATAACTTTAATTGTTGGAATTATCTTATTTATCATATTTTCATTGATGTCTTTTACAGGATTAGTCAGATTTGCAAAAACCGGAAGCGGAACTGAAGGTCTAAGATTTAGAGAAATACTAAAAGACATGTCAAATATTGGATTTATAAAAATTATAGTTACATTAATTGTAATTTATATAATTGTATTTGCTTTGATATTTATCGACACACTGATTGGATTGATTCCATACATTGGTGTATTTATAAGTATTTTTATTGGAATTCCATTTATAATGTTGTTTTTATACAGAGCTATCGGTTTATTGTATGCAGATGCATAACACTAAACCCTTTTTTAAATATCTTTTTTTAAAGCATCACAATTAAAAATACTTCTGATTATGATATTAAAACCAATCGGAAAAATATTATATTATAAAAAAATTAAATATCTATTTAATGGATAAAAAAATTGATTTGATTTCACAACCTATCTTTTATATTATTCTTGAGACTTTCATAATGTATATTGCAGTGATTTTAAAAAAATAGATTAATTATTCTGTTTTTCCAAAACTGGCCGTTAATATTTAAAAAAAGTAGATGAAAAAATCATCTACTTAACTTTAACAGTTGTTTTTATTGTATCTTTTCCATATGTTACTGCAACGGAGTAAGTTTTACCTTTTTTAAGTTTTTTGATAAAATTCTTATTCCAGGTTTTTTGTGCAATTCCTTTTGCATTGGTTTTTGCTTTATAGTTTTTACCTTTGAACTTGAATACTATCTTTTTGTTTTTAATCAATTTACCGTTGATTTTAAGTTTTGCTTTTAAGGTAAATTTCTTTGATGACTTTTTAATGACTGCTTTAGTTGCTTTAATCACATGATTTACTGTGATTGTGTTTTTAACGGATTTTCCATTATATGAGGTTGTTATAGTGTATTTTTTAGGAATTTGAGATATTTTAATTTTAGCAATTCCGTTAGCATCTGTTTTAGCAGTGAATGTTTTACCATCAATTTTAAACTCAACACTAGCATCTATGATTACATGTCCATCAGCAGTTGTGATTTTAACTGAAAAGTAAGATCCACCTGCATAGTCTACAGTAATGTTTTTGTTTTCAGTTATAACCGCATCATCTTTTAATGTATATGCTTTAATACATGCAATTTGACCGTATGTTTTATAAAGATCTGTCCAGGTACCATTAAAATTAGTAAATGAAACACCTTCCTGGCAATATACTCTTACAGGATTACTTACACCTAATGCTTTTGAGGTCACATAAATACTAAATTTATCTCCTTTTTTAATTGAAACATACTGGTTTAACTTAATAGTATGGTATCCTCTGTATGGAGAAATGCCGTTTTGAGTATAGACTACAACATCATTTACTGCAATTTGAACTGTATAATCAAGACCACTTTGATTGAAATAAGTTCCAACAGCAGCTAATAAATCATCATCTTCACTTATAAAGACATTTACATTAGTTATTGAACTACCATACAATTTATCAGTTTCATTATATCTCATGAAATCATTAATACCGCTAAAGTCATACTGATAATTTTTATTATATGGCAAAGTATTTTCAATTATATATCCAACAGCCTGATAGATAATAGAATTACTCGGACATAAGGAAGTATCATAATATGAAATATATCCATATCCTTCTTCTCCCCATTCAGTTCCCCAACTATTTTTAATAATCCATGCCCCATCACCAGGAGGTTGGTTTAAAAAGTTTTCTTTTGGATAATTATCATCCCATCCTACAAGACCTACAGCATGGTTTGCAGAAGTACTGTTGGAATAAAAATTATAATCATGAACATCATAGTTAGGATCAGATTCTGGAACACCAAAAACAACTGCTAATACACCATATTTAAGAATAGCTTCTTTAAGAAGAGGATCACCGGGATTTGATACGTTTCTATTAATAAAAACAAAATCTTGAATGTGCATTGTTTGGTTTGCATGGATTAAAGGAGAAATTTTACCAAGTTCATCATAGGTATCATATTCCTGTGAAAATACACCAAACCAATTCATAATATAAGCTCCAGCATCATTTTGCCAACCTCCTTCAGCCATAGCAACACCATATCTACTATATATAAGCATTACATCCTGCACATTATTTTCTGAAAAATAATAACTTATTCCAGTATTTTTCACAAATGCAGACTCCAATGCATCCAATGCTCCAAAGGTCCAACAGGAACCCATTTCTCCCTGATCCCTAACTGGTGTAATCCATCCGATATCTCTTAAATCAAATTTAGTTGGAAGAATTGAAAGGTCAATATTGTTTGTAGTTAAATTTAAACCTATTCCTTGCCCTACAACTAAAGAAGGATAAAATGTATTATTCAAGTCATTTGGAGAAATTTTATCGTTTCCATATAGTTTACCTATTGTTGATAGTTCTTTATCAAAATAAGTATAAATTGCATTTCCGTTGTTGTTAAATGTAATATTATCAAGATAATACTGAGAATCATAAATAAATATTCCGCATCCAACTGGAGCTTCATTATTGTTAAATTCTGAATTAGTCAAGTTTAAAGAAGCAAAATCAAAGTATATTGCACCACCATATGTTGGATAATTAGCATGTGATGCAACTTTATTTGAATTGAATTTACAATTTGTAATATTTGTTTCTGCAGCGGAAGTATATATTGCACCTCCATCATACTCTGAAGAACAATTTATAAAACTTGAATTTTTAATGATTAAGTTACCGGACAACTGAACATAAGCTCCTCCAAAAGAAGAAGAGGTATTAATAAATGTTGAATTTATAACATATACAAAAGAGTTATCAGCACCTCCATCACCAAAAGTGTCAATATATACTGCTCCTCCATTTTTAACAGAACATGTATTTGTAAATAAACAATTTTCAATTATTATCAGTTCAGATTCTTTTATACCAACTGCTCCTGCAGTTTTATAAGCTTTTAAATTATTGAATTTAGAATTGTTTATTATAACATTACCTCCACTGACATATACAGCCGGAGCATAATCAGATGAGATATTATTGAAAATACAATCATTTATAAATACTTTACTGTTTCCGGCTAAAATTGTAGACCATTTACTTGTATATTTTGATGTAAAAGTACAGCGTTCAATATTCACACTGCCAATTGTAGAGTAAATCGAATTTCCCTTAACTGAATAACTATCAATAAATTTACAATCAAAACAATTAAGTTGTCCTTGAGAAATCAGTATGTCTCCCCCGGAATAAACTGCAGTATTATTAATAAATGTAACATTATTTAAAGTTATTGAACCATATGAGATTATTGCTCCACCACCATAAAAATCAAGTAAACCTCCGAACTTACAATTACCATTAGTAAAAATCAGATTGTTTATTGTAATATTAGATCCTTTAATTGCAAAGATATTTGTTTGATTATTACCATCAAGAATAAAGTTATTTCCTTCAATTATAAAATTATTTTTATCAATAACAATTGGTCCTTTATCCGTTTTATTATTAAATTTATAATTATGTTTCAAATCCATTACGTTTACAGATTCATTCATATCCTTGCTGAAGTCTGTAAATGTATTGATTTCATTTTCATTAAATTCATCATTTTTTGTACTTTTCAAATGTGTAACATCATTAGTGTCGTCATCAAGTTCTATTGAATTATCCTTTATTAATGCATTGTCAGTAATTTCATCGGCAGCCGAAACAGCACCCATCAAAAGTACCAACAGCAGAAATATTATAGATATTTTTGCAAATTTCATTATTTCACTCGAAAAATATTCATTTTAAAAAAAAATTAAAAATAAATTTTTTTAATGTTATTAAAATTAATTGAAAATTATCTAATATTAATAACATCAAATAGGATTTTATTCATAACCTTATATAACTTTTATGATTTGATTTTGAAGAAATATTAATTCGTTAAATATCAAACAATATAATAAATATCTTTTAAAAACACAAAATAGCTTTTAAATAGATGAAAATGAATTTTAAAATAAAATAAATGATTGAACATATTTTATGAATTAAAAGATGTTAATGAAGCTCTAAAAAAAGTAGCAAATGGTGGTTCAAAAGGAAAAAGCTTACTTAAAGTATCATAGTAAAAAAAAAATATGTTAAATTGATTTTTCACGAACAAAAACCCAACTGATTTCAACCATATAAATACTTAATTTTACCCACAATTAAAATAATGGATTCAATTAAAAATAGTTAAAATATCATCCATAAATATAATTAAAAATAAGTCATATTCAAAAGAATCAGATATTTTATAATAAATATATGCAAAAAATAAAAAAAAGTGTAAATACAAAAAATTGTATTCATTTAAAGTATTCCAAGTTTTTTAGCTGTTTTTTCATCAACTTTACCTGTTACTTTTAAACCTTTGTCATGCTAGAACATTTTAACAGCTTTGAATGTTTGACTGTTGAATTTACCGTCGACTTTAAGGTAATGTCCCCTGTAAGATTGATAGTAACCTTTATCTTTTAGAGCCTGTTGAATTTCTTTAACAGCATCTTTATCTTTGCTGCCCCGAGATATAGTTTTAAATGTAGTAATTACTTTAATCTTAACTTTTTTAGCTAATTTATTATATCTAATTTGACCATTTACGACTTAAGTCAGTGTCATTAAATACAGTTTTTTCATTGCATTCTTTTAATTCACTTATGTTATCTCTAAAGAATTTTAAGCAGAAATCTTTTTTTGCATTGAAATTATCACAGTTTAAATGAATATTTTCCTGACAGTTATCACAACCAATGTCAGTCCCTTGTTTGTTTTTACAGCATAATTCCTCGTTATCATCAAGATACCTGAATTCACAGTCTTTAAATATCATATCATTCATAAAATCCATCCTCTATTTTAATTATATTTGAAAAATATCACTATTAAATATTAATTTGAAAATAATGTTTTAAATTATTTTGTATAAAACTAATTTAAACATTAAAATGTATTTTTATATCCGAGAGATATTTTTTGAAGTTAACTATTATCCTCGATTCCTTTTGATATGCTTCATATTACTGTTGGCATAATCAATCAAAATTGTCCAATACATATTGTATGACTAAATTTCAATTATTTATCTTTTTGATAGTCAATAATTGCAAATATCCTCTTGATACTTGAAAATACAGTTTCAATAGAAGCCATTGAGGCACTTAGTTTCTTAATAGGTTTTGTCATCAATTGTACATACATAATAAAAGCCAATAAGGTTCCTAGATGTATTTCATTTACTGATAAAAAATAAATCCCAGCAATATAAACAGTTATATTACCTACATTTGTTAAGAATGTTGTAACCGGATCCATAGCATTAGTAACATTTCGGGATTTGGCATAATAGTCAATTACAGTTTGGTTGATTTTTTTAAATCCTTTTTCATGGAATGAATCACGATTTGACAGACCTCTTTCAAAATAGCTCATCAATCGCCCCAAATGCTTTTGGTGACCATCATAATATGATCTAGATTTATAATCACATATATAAAAGCAAATCACATAAACTGGCAGTATCATCAGATAGATTAAGCTCAATCTAAAGTCTGTCACCATCATCAATACCAATACAAGAATTATTGATAGAATTTGAGCATAAATTTCAGAAATACGAGAAGAAACGAACTCTCTGATGTTCATCACATCATTGTTTAATCTGGATAGGACGAGACCCTTTGAATTTTCTTGAATAAATCCGGAACCGACTGCATCAAGCTTATCGAATAATTTCATTCTTAAATTATATGCCACTTTTTCACCAATAATTCCCATGATTCTCTTTGGAGGTACTTTAAACAGATATCCTACCGAATATAATACAAACAACAAGAAAAGATTAGTGTAAATAGCAAGATCATTAGATGAATCCATGTTAGAAGCCAATAAATCAACAGTCTTTCCTGCAACTTTAGGAGCATAAACCATACACAAAGTAGATGCAGTAAGTAAAATCATAGATATTATTGTTTTGGTCTTATCGTCTTTCAATATTGTGCGGAATTTTTGGAGGATGTCTTTTCTTTCAGCCCATATGCCCTTATCCTCACATTCAATATCTTCCTCAACAATTTCTATTTCTTTTGGATTAACATTTGTGTTTTCAGATTTAATGATTTTATCTTCAATATTTAAGACTTCCTCTAAACGCACGGAAGTGGCAAATGCACGTGGCCACCTATCAATTAAAGCAGGAACAAATGCCAAGGTAGAAACGAAATAAGCAACATATATCAGAATAACAAATGAATCAATTACACTGTCAGTTTCAAAGCCAATTGTGAATCCGGAATTGATCATTGCAAATGTAATCAAAACAATAGCATATAAACCCCATAATAATACCGGTCCAAGGTAATACTGACTTAAGATATATGTAACGTTTTTATCATATGAATTCTCACATGCCTTTTCAAATTCAGTATCATACTCCTGTTTATTAAATGGAATCCTGTCGGCAATATCACTGATTTTGGAGAGAAACATCAGGTTTAACTTACCATATGTCTTTTTAGCTCTGAAAAATATTTTTACAATTTGTTTCATTCTAAAAATTACTATTATGCCAATAACACCAACAAATAACAAGAAAAATATCGCATAAGACCCATCAATCAATGCTATTTCATATATAATTGCTACGAGTGTAATTGGAACCAACATTAATTGTGTGAGTATTATCACTATAAATCCCTGTTCTGAGGACATCCCTCTGGTTGACCGTGTGGTTAGCCCTGAAATTTTAAAGTTGGCAATTTCTTCATCAGGCAAGTTCATTAGAATATGAAATATTTTCTCACGGATTTTATATGCTGCTTTTGAAGCCACTTTTGTTGAGAGAAAAGAGACAGCATAAACAGTAATCATAGAAATGATTGTAAAGATTAACATGTATAATCCTGAGTTGAAAAGCAAGTCTATTTTCTGTTCTTTAACTCCAGTTAAAGCAGCACTGAACAAATCAATTATTTCCATTTGAAAAAATGTCTGAATAATCAGTAAAGCGAAAATAATTAATATTGTTTTCCATTGGAATTTTAATGCATCACTCAAAAACTTTTTCATGATAATGGTTTGTTTTAAAATAATTAATATTTTTCGTTACTGTGAGACAAATTATATCATTTAAGAATTAAGAAGAAAAATTTAGTCAATGCATTAATTTTGTTATTAATCAATATAGCCAAGCTCCATCTCCAAATTCAACTTGAATATTAATTATTGTTTAATGGTTTAATGATTTTTTCTTGCGAATCTGCAATGAAATAATATTTTAAATTTTAAATTATATAATGAAAATTTATTATAATTTTTACAAATATTATCAGTATACAATTTAAAAAAGCAAATGTTTATATTAATAAATAGACTTGAAGTTGATTTTGTATGTCAAAAACCTAACAAAACAATATATGTCCTATATGTCCAAGTATCTGAAAGTATATTGGATGAAACTACCTGAAATCGAGAGTTTAGAAGTTTGCTGTTGGTATAACACACTTCAAATTATCTACTACTTTTAATGAACGCTGTTCTATACAATACAAACAAATATTACTTACCAAATGCTCCACCCATATTAAAATCTAATTTTTTTGCTTTAATTAAATTATATTGATGTTAATATTACATACCACTGTTTTGGATTTGATTTTGAACAGAGATATGTTGCTTACATTTATATACCATGACCTATATAATATGCATAACGAACGGTAGGTAGGAAATATGAATACTAAAGAAAAAATTTTTGATGTATCTCTTGATTTATTTTCAAAGAAAGGATATGATTCAGTTTCGCTTAGAGAAATTGCTGAAGAAGTGGAAATTAAAAAAAGTTCAATATACAGTCATTACCCATCCAAAGAAGCGATACTTATGGACATATTTGACTATTTAACCAATCTTTTTGAATATGATGATTTACTCAATAGTAAAGATTTGGATTTGAATGCAAACAATGAAATACTGCTTAAAAATCCTGAAAAGTTTTATCATAAAGGTTCCGAAGCCATGAAGAAGATGTTTTCACAGGAAAAGAACCTTAAAATCTGGAAACTATTATTTATTCAGATGCACCATAACGATGCAATCAGGAAATTTTTCCAAGATGAGATTCTTACCAAGCCAATAATGTTTTGGGAAGGATTTTTCACCATTTTAAAAGAAAATCATATAATTCGTCCAGAATGCAATCCAAAGCTATTGGCAAAGGAATATTACAGTTTTCCAATTTATCTGATTTTGGAAATCTGTGTGGAATATGAGGACATTCCCCAAAGTTCTTTGGAAGATTTCTTTAACCAAACAGAAGAGCATGCTAATTTCCTACTTGATTGTGTAAAGGTGAATTAAATGGATTTTGATATTCAAGATTATCTGGCAGAAGGTGTTGAAATCATCATGAAGGATGCAATGCGTGCAACACTAAAAAACCCGAAGGAAAGTTTATTTTTGCTTAAGTTTTCAAAACATGCTAAAAAAGCTACTGGAATCAGACAAAAGTATGATAAAAAAGGTAAAAACATTCCGGCTTTCCTGATAGCGAGCATTACAAGCAGTTGCAACCTTCACTGCACAGGATGCTATTCACGCGCACATGATGCATGCAATGACGACAAGCCACAAAACCAGCTTACTGATGATGAATGGGAAGACATATTCAATCAGGCAAAAGAACTTGGAATAAGTTTCATTGTTCTTGCCGGCGGTGAGCCGATGCTTAGAAGGGATGTCATACTAAAAGCAAGCAGACATCATGAAATTCTGTTTCCCATATTTACAAATGGCACCATGTTGGATGAAGAGTATTATGGCCTGTTAGATAAAAATAGAAATCTGGTTCCAATTTTATCAATAGAAGGAAATGAGGATGCAACAGATTTTAGAAGAGGAAATGGTGTTTATAGGCAATTGATTAAATCAATGAAATATATGCGGAAAAATAATATTATCTTTGGGGCTTCACTCACATTTACAAAAGGAAATTTGCCAACCATACTTTCAAATGAATATATAAGCCAATTGCATGATTTAGGATGCAAAGTATTATTTTTCATTGAATATGTCCCTATTGATGCCAATACCATAGATTTAGCCCCTAGTGATGAGGAGAGAGAATTGTTATTGGATGGAATTAATCGCTTGCGCCAGGAATATCTTGACATGATATTTCTTTCATTTCCTGGAGATGAAAAGACATCTGGAGGCTGTCTTGCAGCAGGCAGAGGATTTTTTCACATTAACTCACATGGCGGTGCTGAACCATGTCCCGCTTCACCCTATTCAGATGTTAATGTCAAGGACACATCTCTTATTGAAGCTTTGAATTCTAACTTGTTTAAGTCCCTAAGGGACGGAGGCATTCTAATAGATGATCATGAAGGCGGCTGCGTATTGTTTGAGCATAAGGATGAAGTTGAAAGAATTTTAAACAGATGAATACTCTTTCAATTTGCATTTAACATATGTATTATATGATACCCGCCAATCTGCAAGGGCAAAATGGGATTATGTAACTTTTGGTTCCTTTTAACCAGCTTCATGTTACTGTTGGCATAACACTCTTTAAATTATCTACTACTTTTAGTGAAATTTGTTCTACATCATACGAACAAAAAATGATTAAAAAGTAAATGAATTATCTACCACTTTTTAGACAGCTTAGTTTCATAATAGAAAGTCCCAAATAACCATTTTCTTAAATTTCATCACCTAATAAAAAGTCAATTATGTTCATATGTTTTAT
>CADAAJ010000048.1 GCA_902785855.1 uncultured Methanobrevibacter sp.
TTCTATTTTCATTATTCTTTTTATATGTTTTGGAAATACTTTTTGGAAGATATTTTCAATTTTATTGTTCGTAGATGGGATATTTTCATTTTCTAGATGTGTCGTTAATTTTTTAAAGTATGGGATGGTAAATTTCCAGACGATTTTGTCTGTAAACTTATTTCTTGGATAATTTTTATCAATAAGCTCATTACGTAATTTTTTTGCTTTATCAAGATTATTTGCATCTAATATTTTAAAAATATGTTGTTTTAAATCAATTAATTCACCTATTTCATCTTCATTTAATTGGTTTTTATCCAAATAATCTTTAAATCTTTTGTTTATTTATTGTTTTACATGAAATTTACAAAAATGATGTTTTACTTTTAATTTATCTATTGCTTCACGATATTCATGTTTTAAATCCGTTCCAATTGATATCTTCTTCTGATTACGTAGTGATTCGTTTAAAAAATTATAAATAGTCTTGGAATCTTCTGATTTGACCAATTTGGTCGAAACAAGAGTATTTAATTTAACATCGAATAAAGCCAAAATATACTGCCATACTCCATTAATTCTAGCCCAAAGACTATCAAACAAGTAATATCCAGAATAGTACCAATTATCATAGTCAAATTCATATTTAGAATTCAAAATAATATTTTCTATGCTTTGATGTGTAATGTAATATTAGAATTAGGATAAACAAGTGAAGATAAATAAGAATAAAAGACTTTACCACATTTTTTACATTTATACTTTTGAATAGTGCAAATTTGCTCTCCAATTCTTAAAAAAATTAATTTTCTTTTATAAATTCCATTTTTAACTGTGTGATGTGATTTACAAGATGGACAAAAAACAATTCTATTTTCAAAAGGAATTTTACCTCTTTTTTCCAATCTAATAATATTATCATCAATATTTTTACAACCAAATCGAGAAAGATCATCAGATTGACGGAATTCCGAAAACTCAGGTACAAAATCGGAAAATTTATATTCTTTTAACTCCATACATTTATATGGAGCTTTAATATTTATACTAGACATATTAATATTTAAGTTCCACGTTATATATTAATTTTACTACTTTTAAATAAAAAATAAAGAAAAAATAGAACGAAAAAATTTCGTGACTCAAAAACTAGTAAAAATTCAAATCACACAAGTTTTTAAAAGAGACAAAAATATAAATAATGTTTAACTTTTAAATAATATATGTAATAAATTTATGTTATACTATTTAGAAGTAAATGTATTTTGTTAATACTTGAATTGTTAAAATTCAGGTTTTTTTACAATATTGTATCTAATAGTAAAATAAATATCTAATAGGTTTTTAAAATGAAAGTAATAAATAAATTTTTTGTCATTGTTTTGTTACTTTCTTTAATATTGACTATAGGTGCAGTTGCAGCTGAAGACAATAAAACTCTCAAACAAAGCAATATTAATATGGTTTCAATTGAGGATTTAAATGATGATAAATTATCAGATATGGAATCTGGTAGGGGGAATGTTGATAAACTCTCACAATGTTCTAATGAAGAGGAGGTTGTGATTAATTCTGCTTTTTATATAAGTGGCAGTATATTTTCAGATATTCAAAAAGTAGTTGATAATGGTGGAAATAAAGACACTAATGATAAATTAACAATTATTTCATCTAATAGTATTTTGAATCGGGATACTAAATTAGGTGTTTTTATTATTGAGTCTAAATCTAAATTTAGTTCTATTAATAATATTTCTAATCCGAGTAAGCCAACATTAAACTTAAAAATTGAAAACAAAAGTCATTCTGCAGTAACTGATGATAATGATGTAGGTGTATTGAAAATTAATACAAATAATTCTCAAGTTAACGATTATAATAATGGGGTTCCATTAGGAAATTCTAAAGACCATGCAGCTAGTAATCACGAATCCAACTCACCAATCATAACAAAAATTGAAAATAAAAAGAAAATCAATGAAAAAATAATATATCAGGTATATCGTCCAAAAGCAAAAAGTAAAGTAGTTGAGTATAATATTAAATATTGGAAAAACAATGGTACTCATTTAATTCCTGATTCTAAGAATAGTTTATCTGGTTTTAAAAAAATTAAATATTATAAGAATGATTGGGTTAATGTTTCAAAGAAAAAATTTTATTCTGATAAATATAAATGGCTTAAAAAAAGATATTATACTTTAAAAGAATGGACAGTAACCAAAATATTATATAAAAATGTTAATGGGAAAAAAGTAGTTATACAAAAAATTAAAGAACTTGTCTTTAAAAAAAGTAAAAATAAATATGTGCGAAAATATGATTGGAGTAAATATGTACTGCCTTCAATTGATTGTGAATCGGACAATAATAAAATAAAAAAAATTTCTAAACAAATTATTGATACAGAAGAGAAAAAACTTAAGAAAAAATACAAAAAGAAAAATATTAAATTAACTGATGAGCAAAAAGCCAATGCAATACTACATTGGGTACAGAAAAAAATAAACTATGAAAAGTATGCTAATACTCGTAGGGGTGCTCTTAAAACTTTAAATGATAAAAAAGGTAATTGTGCAGATTCAACTCATTTAACTGTTGCTTTACTTAGAGCAGCCAATATTCCTGCAAAATACGAAGCAAAATCTGTTTATTTGCAGGGAGGACATATTTGGCCTCTTGCATATTTCAACGGAAAATGGTGGGTGGGAGAATCAACTCATGATCATATAGATGATTTTGGAAAATGTGTTTCAATTATTAAAAAATGGGTGAAAAAACCAGCTAAAAATGGCACTTACGTTAATTCACATAAATATAGTCAAAAATATGTTCAATATGGTCCAGATAAGGAATGGTATGCAATTACAGAAATTCATTTAATAGATGGGCAGTGGCTTTCTTATTATGTAATACGTGGAAATGCTGTATTATAACTAAATAATTTAATATAATTCTAAAAGGAGAAAAGGAATATGAATAAGAAGAGTGTTTTAATTATTTTATTAATTTTATTAATATTAGGTTCTATGTGTTATATTTTTATTTTAGGAAATAATACACATAAAATAAATAATGATTCTAATAAGAATTCTACGAATCTTCAAAACAAATCAAATGATAATAATATTAGTTTGAATCATTCAGATAATAATATTAATAATAAGATTGATATCAATTTAATCAAGACTTATTTTAATCCATTATCTAATAATAATTATAATCATGGGCATGATAAAAATGATTCTAATAATTCTTTTGATGAAGCAATGGAAGCTAAATTAACTGTTGAAAGAAATGTTCATTTGCAAAAAAATGAAATTGTTGGATATCCTGTTTATAAAAATCATTATTTGGATGGATGGTTAGTTCCTATTTTTGATAAATATACAAAAGAATTTTTAGGAAGTATATACGTATGTGGAGAAATTGGCCATCATTATTATATTCATGGTCCTGAGTCCTATTCTGCATATAAGCATGTAATTTCTGGTAAATATCCTGAAATTGATAAACATGAGTTGGAAATTGCTCATGAGGATATAATAAAAGAATCAGATTCCTTCAAGTTTCATGTTTTATCAGCTGCAAATCCGGAGATAGAAGATAATTATCCAAGTTCTAATATTCCATTAGATACACAATTAGAAGGGGTAGTTGAATTAGATTTAAATCAATACTATCCTGCGGAATCTAATGAAACAGCATAATCGGAAGTACTGAAAAACTAAATGAATAATATGTTCAGGAGGTTAGGTAAATATTCTAATCTCCCATTATTTTTATAGTTCACTACTAGAGAAGTGAAATTTGTAACTGTTATGGAAACTTATAGAAATAAAAGGGTGAGAAAATGAACAACAAAGTAGTATATGATTATGATCGTCAAGGGGACTCATTATTCATATATTGTGTTGAGGTTTAATCAAAAAATTGTTTTTAATGTTATTTTTCAATATATAATTGCCATACTTCTAAGTTGGGATTAAATATGGTTAAATTATTCAATCCAACTGCATTAAAATAGCCATAAATTCCAATAGCCAAGCTTACTAATCCATACCATGTTGTAATATAACCAAAAAGAATCTCTTCGCCTTCTATACAACTTTCATCATTTAAAACATCATCTCTAAAGTATAATGCCAATGATGGAACAATAAAAGCAAAACAAACATTAATTCTAAAATCCAAATGGTTCAACAAATAACTAACAGCAATTATTGAGATTAAAATTCCAGGAACACACATGTCCATTAGTTTAATAAGAAATTCATAAGTGTTTCCGAATCTAATATCTGTTATGATTTTATACTTTCTTTCTAGTTTTTCATAAGCTAATTGATAATAAAACCAAGGGATTAACAAGATACAATATAATATCTACAATAATTTACAATGGAAATCATTTAAGTTAATACATCTGAATATGGCTAATAATAACAAGGGACAGTATAAAATAGAATAGAATATTCTCTTTCCTATAGTTAGACTATTAATGTCTAAATGAAAAATTATTTTAATTAGTCTTGAGTTTCCCATATTATAATTCTGTGTAAATTATTTTTTCCTATTAAATTATTGATGTTAATGTTATTTAGATTAAAACTATTTTTCAAATTGGGTCATTAAATCATAATGGACTATATGCTCTATATTATTTGGTCGTTGAAAAAATTATGTATATATAAATTATTGGTCGTTAAAAAAACTAAAATATATAAATAGTAAATATCTAATAATTATATAACTAAAAAAATCTCGGGAGAAATATTATGGAAAATAATGAAAAAAGGCAATATTTATTTAATATCTTAAAAACAATACCTGATATTGTAGAATATTCTATTAAAACTCCTGAATTGAATAAAAGAAATGATTTTTTTGAGTTAAAAAATAGAATAGATTTATTTCTTGATAAATCCAGTGATGCCAGATTTTACATAATGCCCGGACTACGTGGAGTTGGGAAAACAACTATTTTATTCCAGCTTTATGATTACTTAACTACTACAAGGGGAATCAATCCAAATCAGATATTATACTTTGATTTAGATAGGCTTAAAGATCAAGGGGAATTCAATATTTTAGATTACATGGATTTATTCATTAAGGACATTAATGAGGATGCATATTTAAATAGAGAACCGTTATTTATTTTTGTTGATGAATCCCAATATTCAGATAATTGGAATCATGTTGGAAAAATAATTTTTGATGAAAATAAAAATGTATTCTTAATATTCACTGGTTCAGACGCATTAAATCTAGAATATTCCATGGATTCAGCTAGACGTTCTATTAAGAAAGAAATTTATCCTCTAAATTTTTCAGAATATCTATACTTGAAATATGATTTTAATATGCCCAAAAATGTTAGTCAAACATTTTTTGAGATGATTTTTTCTGGTGAGATTAAAGATTCCATAAAAATTGAAAAGAAAGTTCAGTTAAACGTTTATAATAAGTTTAAACGTGATTCTGATAAAATTTGGAAAGATTTTATTCAATATGGTGGATTGCCTTTTTCATTTAAATTGCCTCCACAAGAAGTTATCCAGACTACAATTGATATAAAAAACAGGGTTCTTGAAAAAGACTTGGATTTAATTTCGTCATTCACCACTCCTATTCGTCAATCTTCTTATTCAATTTTAAACACTATTGCTCTTCAAAAACCAGGGGCTCTGTCAGTTCAAAAGTTAGCGAATAATTTTGAATTATCAAAAACTTCTGTTTTAAATATTTTAGAATCATTTTGCAATGCTCATTTGATTTTCAGTGTTGATGCCTACGGTTCAATAACTAAAAGAAATAGATATCCTCGTGAATATTATTTTTTATCAACTCAGATGAAAGCTTGCATTTATCAATTGAATGGTCAATCAACACAAACTAAAGGAGATTATTTTGGATCATTACTGGAAAATTATGTAGCCGCTTCACTATTCATGATGAAAGAGAAAACCAAAAGGGATTTTGGCATATTCTATGATTCAAGAAAAAAGAGCAATGTTGATTTTTTAATTAATACAATAATGGGAGATATAATTCCAATTGAAGTAGGTATTGGCGATAAAAATAAAAAGCAGATAAAAAATGCTATGAATAAATATAATTCTGATTTTGGAATTGTTATCTCAAACAAAACTCAAAGCATTGTTAAAGAGGATGATGTATTATTCATTCCAATCAAAACATTTTCATTAATGTAATTGATTAAGTTGGATTGAAGAAAGTGTTGAAAACAAAAAAATTGATTTGGAAGAGCCAAGTTTTTAGCTGTAATTACGGGTGGCGAAATTGCATACACTAGAGCTGATGGTGTGAAAGTTATCCCAATAGGATGTTTAAGATAAGATGGAGGGAATACATAGTATTTTTTTATTCCTAATATTGACTTTTTTGTTAAACCATAATTTTCATCTATGACTATAAATAATAGTTTACAGTAATATTAAACCAACAACAGTTTTAGGAATTTTTTATGAAAAAGGTTTTAATAATTATTTTATTAGCATCATTTTTCATTCTTTTTTCAAATATTAGTTTTGCAAGTGATGTTAATGAAACAGATATGAGTAGTATTAGTGATAACGTTAAATTATCTGTTGATTTAGCAGATGATAATAAATTATCCGCATCTGATATGTCTTTACTTTCAGCTAGTAAAGCAAATAATAATCCTACCAATATTGTTAAAAAAACTATTAAATCAAAGGATGTTACTAAATATTACTCTGGTGATGAAAAATTTAAAGCAACATTTTTAAAAAAAGATGGTTCTCCTTTAGCTAATTATAAAGTTAAAATTAATGTCGATGGTAAAAAATTCAATCAAAAAACCAATAAAAAAGGTGTTGTATTATTGGATATTGACAAAAAACCTGGAAAGTATAAAATAATTTCTACTAATCCATTAACTGGTTTTACAAAAGTCAATTATATTAAAATTTTATCTACTATTAAGGCTGATGATTTATCAATTAAAATAGGTAGTCATAAGAAGTTTAAAGCAACATTTTACAAAAACAACGGGAAAAAATTATCAAAAAATTATATTTTCTTTAAATTTAAAGGTAAAAAATATTATGCCAGAACTAATAAAGCAGGTGTTGCCTCTTTTTCATTGAAATATTATAAAGCAGGTAATTATAAAATAATTTCTATAAATAAAGACGGTTTAAGACAAATTAATAAAATTAATATAAAAAAAGAGCCTACTCATTTTAAAACACATGATTATATCTTTTTGAATAATGATAAAAAGGTAATTCGGGTTGAATTGAGGGATAAATCTGATCTTGAGTATAAAAAGATTAAATTTATTGTCAATGGAAAAAAATATTCTTCATGGACTAATAAAAAAGGTGTTGCAAGTTTAAAATTACCTAAATTAAAAAATGGTATTCATACTATTAATTATAAATTTTCAGGTGATAAATATTATAAATCAACTGAAGCTTCAAGTAAACTGACAATAATTCCTTCAAAGAAAGCTAAATTCACTGTTAAAAGTACTAAAGTTTTTGGACAAGGTGCTAACTTACCTTTTAAAGTTAAATTAACCTCTGGTAAAATTTCAATATCAAAAAAACATGTTATATTTAAAATTGCTGGTAAGACTTATAAAAAAAGAACAAATAATGATGGTATTGCCTCAATTCCGATTAATTTAAAAATAGGTAATTATAATATTTATTATTCTATAAAAAAAGATTCTACTCTTAATGCTTTATCTAAATCTAGTAAAATTACTGTTAAACCACGGATTCCAACAATTATTAATTGGCAATCTGATATTAATGTATATAGGGGACCACAGGTATTTAATATTTTACTTACAGATTTAAATAATCAGCCTTTATCTAATAAAGATATTAGATTATCGGTTAATTCACATGTTTATCATGCTACCACACAACCAAATGGAATAGCTACATTTAAATTTATTCTTCCTGCTGGAAATCATGCAATTTCCTTTAGTTTTAATGGAGATAATAATTATGAAATATCTGGAAGTAGTGTCAATGTTATTTCTTCATATAAAGTTAATAGTGGTTCTGGATATTGGATTAAAACAGAACAATTTGATCATGTTTCAAAAAATAATTTAGAATTATTAGCTTCCAAAGGAACAAAAGATATATTCCTTCATTATGATGCAGTTACAACTTTTGGACAATCCCGAGTTGAATCATGGATTAATGACGCAAATAATCTCGGTATGAGGGTTCATATGTGGGTTCCAATTTTTAAAAATGGAAATACTTGGAGTTATCCATTAATAAATGGTGAATTAAATACATATTTTTTCAATCAAAAAATTAGTGAGATTTCAATGTGTTGTCATGTTAAAGGAGTCTCAGGAATTCATTTTGACTATATAAGATATCCTGGAAACGCATATAAATTTGATGGAAGTAGTGATGCTATTAATGAATTTATCAGACAGGCTACTGGAACAATTAGGAGTCTAAATAATAATATAATTATTTCAGGAGCTATTGCTGCTAGTTATGATAATTTAATTTATAAATATGGTCAGGATTTCACATTTATAAGTCAGTATATGGATGTTGTTATTCCGATGATTTATAAAGGTAATTATAATAAAGATACATCCTGGATTAGCACAACAACCAAATGGTTTGTTGATAATTCTAAAGGAGCGAAAATTTGGACAGGTATTCAAACTTATCGCTCTGATGATGATTTAACAATATTGTCTGAAGCAGAATTATTTAATGATGCTCGTTCAGCAGTATCTGCCGGAGCAGCAGGTTTAGTATTATTCAGATGGGGATTAACTAATTTCATTGATTTTAATGCTTTAATATAATTTTTCTCCAGTGTATTTATTTTCTTCAGTGTAGATTCTAATTAATGTATCTAGAGTATCATCATATACTAATCTATGACCTATGGCACCACCATTTGGTGTTTCAACGTTATTTAGTGATAAATCTGAATATTTACCTGAATTATTAATAATATACCACATTCCGTGAGGAGTGTAAATGAATAATTCTCCTTCACCATTTTCATATCCTTTTTTAAAGCTGTCTTCTGGGTCATATATTTTTGTTGAATGAATTACTAGACGTGAGAGGTTTTGTTTTGGACGAGTACCTCCTTTTTGAAATAACATAACTAACCAGTTGTAAGCTTTGTCTTTAAGATTTGATTTTGAAATTGGATCATTAAATGCATTTTTAATTTTCTTCATCAGGTATTTTTTGATTTAAGCCGTAAAGGTAACCATATTCATTTGCATCATAACATTTTGTTTCTAATTTCAATTCATTTTTGCTCATGTTTATGATTATTTTCTTTTTAAATATTAAATCTTTTTTAAAATTTAGTAATGTATTTTTATATCAAATTACAAATAATACTATTATGGTGAAGGTTAGTATATTGGGTTCAACAGGAATTATTGGAAAAAATGTTGCATTTACTCTTGCAAGGGCAGATACTGTTGATGAAATTGTATTTTTTGCAAGGCCTCAAAGTTTTGAAAAAGCAAAAGGTGAAACATATGATATGTATGATGCGCTTGCAGCAGAGGATATTGATTGTAAATTAACTCCAACTTCTGATTTTAAAGATATTGAAGGTTCAGCTATTGTATTAATTACTTCAGGCATTCCAAGAAAAGAAGGTATGAAAAGACTTGATTTGGCTGTTCCTAATGCTGAAATTGTTTGCAATTACTCAAAAGAGATTGCAAAATATGCTCCTGATTCTATAATTTTAATTGCAACTAATCCTGTTGATGTTATGACAACTGTAGCTTTAAAGGCATCTGGTTTTAACAAAAAGAAAGTAATTGGTATTGGAAACCACTTGGATTCTTTAAGATTAAAAAATTATTTTTCAAGACAAATTGACATTAACAGTTCTGAAGTTCACACAAGAGTTATAGGTGAACATGGAGATCATATGGTGCCTCTTTTAAGTTCAACAACTATTGGTGGTATTCCATTAAAATATTTCGTAGAATATGTTGATTTGGATATTTCTGGTCTTGTAAGCAGACTTAAAAAAGCAGGTAATACTATAATTTCTAAAAAAGGAGCCACTGAATATGGTCCGGCTTTTGCTATTTCAAATTTAATTTCCACAATAATTACTGATTCTCATAAGGTTTTAACTGTTAGCAGTTATTTGAATGGTGAAATTGAAAATATTGAAGATGTATCTCTTGGTGTTCCTGTTGTTTTAACTAAAAAAGGTGTTGCAATGATTGTTCCAATTCATATGAATGATATTGAGAGAAAAGAATTTTATGAAGCAGCACGTGTTGTTAAACAGGCCACTGATGATGTTTTAAGTAAAATTGATATTTAATAAGTTGGTTTTTTATGAAAATTTCTTTTATTGCAAAATTGGCGAATTTTATATTAAAAAAAACCAAACCGAATTATATGGACTCTCAAAGTGATGTAGAGGAATTTTTATCAAAAAAATCAAATCAGCAAAAAAAGCATGTTAAAAGTATTTTTAAGAGTTTTGACTTTAATGGAATGCAGGTTTTTACAATAGGCAATAAATCCAAATCTAAAAATACCATTTTATATATTCATGGTGGTGCTTTTGTAAATGAAGTTAATTTACAGCATTTATTTTATTCATATATTTTATCTCGTAAGTTAAATGCATATGTTTTAGTGCCTGTTTATCCTTTAACACCTGATTTTAATTATTCTCATTCATTTAAATTAATTGAAGAATTATATGCTTGTATGCTTGATGAGTATGATAATATTATATTTATGGGTGATTCTGCTGGTGGAGGATTTATTTTTTCATTTTGTCAATATTTAAATGAAATAAATTTAAAACAGCCAAATCAAATCGTTGCTTTCTCACCATGGGTTGATATATCAATGAGTGGAGAATATAGTAAATATAAATTTAGTGATCCGATTTTAGGAGAAATTGGACTTAAAAACATTGGAAAATCATGGGCAGGTAACTTAAATACTACTGATTATAAGGTCAGTCCGCTTTTTGGTGATAATAAAAATCTGGCAAATACATTAATTTTTACAGGTACAAATGAATTATTTTATCCGGATATTAAAAAATATGCTGAAAAACTTAAAAATGATGGTGTTAATGTTAAATTAATAGAAAAAGAAGGCATGTTTCATATATATCCTATGTTTCCTATACCTGAAGCAAAACAAGCTTTAAATCAAATTATAGAATATGTTAAGTTTAATGAGTGATTTCATAAATTTTAGTTTAATAGGTGAAGTGCAAGAGTTATTATGGATTTGATTTCCAAGTAAGTGTTCTTTCACTTTTTTGGAAAATGATAAAAAGTAGGGATTTATTATGAAATTGGTTGTTCAAAGAGTTACTTCATCAAGTGTTGAAGTAGAAGATAATATTGTTGGTGAAATTAACGAAGGTTTAATGGTTTTGGTAGGTTTTAGTGAAAATGACAGCGAGAGGGAAGCTGATTATCTTGCAAACAAATTAACAAAATTAAGAATATTCCAGGATGAAAACGGCAGAATGAATAAATCTGTAAAAGATATAGGTGGTAAACTGTTACTTGTTCCACAGTTTACATTATATGCTTCAACCAAAAAGAACAGACCTTCATTTCACAAAGCATTAAATCCAAATCAAGCAACAGAATTATTTGATTATTTTTCAAATAAATGCAGTGAAGTTGTTGGTGTGGAAACTGGTGAATTTGGTGCTTATATGAAAGTTGAACTGTTAAATGATGGTCCTGTAACAATACTTTTGGAAAAGGAATTTGATTAATAACATCATAAACACATATATAATAAAAATGTAAAATATTATAATATGGTGGAGATTTAAAAATGTCAAACGATAACTCTAAAGCACATGAAATTAAAAGGCTAACAACACCTTTAACTTTTAAAAATTCAAAAGCTTATGATATTGATGGAAATCTTATTGAGTGTGTTGAAACACTTTCAGATGTTAAATTTATCATTGAACCTAAAGAAGGTATTTTAAGTGATAATGAAATAATACAATATGCTCCTGAATCAAAAGCAGCATCTCAGATTAGATTAAACAGAGGTGTTGGTAAAAATTATGATGTTTTTTTAACTAATGATTCAGCACCATGGTTTATTGCTTTTACTTATGTTTTTTTAATTTGTGTAAGTATTGGAGTTATATATACACGTAATGTTATTGGAATGGTTATTTTATTAATTTTGTTTATAATTCCTTTAATTTATGCATATGCTTTAGCTAACTTTAAAAAATATCACAATACAAAAGCTCAAAAACAGGTTAAAAAATCTAAAGCTGAAAATGAAACTTCAAATCAAAAAGAATCTCAAAATAATGTAAATGTAGATGCTAAAGTTTACACTAATTATCTAAAAGAAATCAATAATTTGAAGGTATTGTTTGATGTTAAAGAGGAAATTATTAGAGATTTAATTGAAAAACGATTTGAACCTCCTCAAATTACATATGATAAGTTTATATCATCAATAGATAATTGTCATAAAATGTTTTACACACAGGCAAATTCTACGATTGATATTATACAATTAGTTAGTGAAGAATCTCCAAAAGTAGAAGAAGAAATTAAAAATAGAATTAATATATTAAAATCAATAATTAATCAGATAGAAGATTTAACAAATGAGCTGGTAATCAATATTAATTCAGATGATAAATCCGATGAGGAAGTTAAAAATTTACTTGATGAAATGGAAAATTTAGTTAACTCTGTTAAAGAGTATTAGGTGAGATTATGGTTAAACAATGTCCTGAGTGTGGTGAACAGTTACCTGAAAATGCAAAATTTTGCATGAACTGCGGATATAATTTTGATATTGACAAATCAGTTAAAACAGATATATTTTCTAATGGTAAAATATTCATTATTTTAATTGCAGTGGTTTTAATAATTGGAAGTTTAGCAATCTTGTCTATGGGTATGGGAGGATTTGATTCTTCAGACAATAAAGATGAATTTGATATTACAATAACTGGTGTTGGAGGATGGGTTAATAATGCAAGCAATAAGCAAAGTTATGAACTCTACACTCAAGCATTATTTACTAAAGTCCCATCAGATAAAAAAGGATATATTGTTAAAGTAATATATTATGATAAAAATAATACTCAAATAGGTGAAAAAATTGATACTTTGGAAAATGTTTATCATGATTATAATTTTCCATTAAGTATAGGATATTATACAAGCTATAAAAAACCAAATCCAGATAATGTAGTTGTTGAAATTATTAAAGATAATAATAAAGTTGATGAATTTAAATACCAAATTGATCAAAGTAAAATTGATTATTTAAATTAGGGTGATAAAATGGCAGAATTTTCATTAGATGTGGATAAAATTAAAAAAGATGTTGAAGTTTCTCTAGATGAAGAAAAAGAAAAAATAAAAAATTCCAATCTTCAAACTCAGGCAGATGATAATGCAGTAGCAATATTTGATGCGGATTTAAATAATCCTGTTGAAAGAGAAAATATTTTAAAACCTTTGGATAAATTTGGAATGTCTGAAATGACCAATTCAGCATCTAGAAATGAAATGTTATCTACCAGATTTGTTGATTTATCTAAAGGTGGTAAAGATGCTGATAACATTGGTAATAAATTAATGGAATTGGATAAACAGATGAAAGATTTGGATCCAAGTAAAGTTGATTTTACTAAAAAAGGTGTATTGGGAAGTATAATGAATCCTGTAAGAAAATATTTTGCTAAATATGAAAAAGCAGAAGTAGCTATTTCCAATATTGTTGCATCTTTAGATAAAAGTAGTAAAATATTGCAGAATGATAATGTGACTCTTTTAACTGAAGAGAATTATTTAAGAGAAGTTACCAATAAACTCATGACCGATATTGAATTCGGTAAACAGATGGATGATTCAATTGAACAACAAATTCAACAAGCTCAAATGGATGGAATTGATGATGATAAAATAGCTTTTGTTCGTGAAGAAATTTTATTCCCTTTAAGACAAAGAATAATGGATATGCAGCAAATGATTGTTGTAAATCAGCAGGGTATTGTTTCTTTAAATGTAATTAGAAGAAATAATAAAGAGCTTATTCGTGGAGTTCATCGTGCAAAAACTGTTACTGTTTCAGCTTTAAGAACTGGTGTTATGGTTGCAAGCGCATTATATGATCAAAAAATTGTTATGGATAAAATTAATGTTTTAAATTCAACTACTGAAAATATTATTGAATCTACTTCACATATGCTTAAGGAACAGGGTAGTGAAATTCAAAAACACAGTGCTGAGACTATGATTTCACCGGATGTTTTAAAAGCTTCTTTTGCAGAAGCTATTCAAGCTATTGAGGATGTAAGTAATTATAAACAACAGGCACTTCCTCAAATGAAAGAAACAATAAATATGTTCACTGAAATGTCTAATGACGGTAAGAAAGTTGTTGAAAAACTTGAAACTAGTAATAAATTAATTGAATAGTATGAATTTTGTAGATAAAATTAAAAAATCATGGTGGGTTATTTTTTCATTTATACCCTTTTTGAATGGATTTGGGTTAATTTATACTGCATTAACTCATTATAATAAAAACTGGTTAATTGAAGGAATAATGTATGAAATTCCATGGTTCTTTTTTATTATATATGCTGTGTTATTTGGAGATTTAAAAGGTATTATTACTCCTGTCAATATAATTACAGTTGTTGCGTTGATGTTGGAGTTAATTTGTATAATCAGGTCATTATGGGTTGCAATTAAACTTAGTGATGTATATGATAATAATGAAAAATATACAATTAAACCTACTAAACTATCTAATCAAAAATCAGATAAAAGAAACCATGGAATAATTAATAAAATAGCATGTTGCTTTTGTCTAATTGTAATATTTATTGTCTTTGCATTAGTGGCAAGAATTTAATTTTAAATAAAATTATATATAACACAATAACTCAATATTTATATTAATAGGTGTTTTTTATGGATAAAAATGCAATAATTTTAGCTGCAGGAAAATCAGATAGATTCGCTCCATTCACATATGAAAAGCCTAAAGGGCTTTTTATTGTAAGAGGAGAAGTATTAATTGAAAGACAAATAGAACAGTTAATTGAAGCTGGTGTAAAAGAAATTTATATTGTTATAGGATATATGAAAGAAAAATTTTTCTATTTAGATAAAAAATATCCTGAAGTTATTTTGATTACAACCAATACTCATGTTAAATATGGTAATATTTATTCAATTTTCGAAGCAAAAGAACATTTGGCCAACACATTTATTTGCTGTGCTGATCATTACTTTTTAAAAAATCCATTCATTGACGGCAATGATTTAAACGAATCGTATCGTCACTCAACATATATTGAAGGCAATTTTGAAGAATTTTCTATAGACTATTCAGATGCTGATATTATCACAGGATGTTATATGGGTGGTAAAGATTCCCAGGCAATGGTTGGAATTGCTTATTTTAATGAAAATTTTTCAAAAAAATTCAGACAACTTTTAGAATCAGAAATTGATAATTTCGGTATTGCCAATTTATTCTGGGAAAATTTCTATGCAATGCATATTAATGAACTTACCTTAAAAATGAAAAGGGTAAATGAAAGTGAAGTATTGGAATTTGATAATTTAGATGATTTGGTTCAATTTGATTCAGATTTCTTAATTAATGTTGATTCTGAAATCATTGAAAACATCTGCAGTATTTTAAAATGTAAACCAAATGATATTGTCGATATTGATATTATTAATGCAGGTTTTACTAATGTTTCATTTAAATTCACTGTAAATAATGTTGATTATGTTTACAGACATCCTGGTGGTGCTGATAAATATTATTCAGATAGAAGAAATGAAGTTTATTCACAAAACCAGGCTAAAAAAACAGGAATTGATGATTCATTAATCTATATTGATGAAAGCGGTTGGAAAATTGCATATTATTTGGATAACATTATTCCTTTTGATATAAATAATGAAAAACATAAAAAGCAGCTATTTGATGCTATTCATATTACTCATGAATTTCCAGTAACTGATGATATAAAAGTCTTTGACAATGTTAAAGAAGGTAAAAAACTAATCACACTTGCCTGTGCAACCAAAGGAAATTTATTTAAAGAATTTGGTGAAATGTTTGATAAAATTGACAAAGTAGATGAGTTTGTTAAAGCAGAACGTGAAAAATATGGCATTGATTTAGTTGTAAGTCACCATGATATTTACTATCCTAACTTACTTCCAACAGAAGATGGAAAATTCTATTTGATTGATTGGGAATACACTGGTATTAATGACCCTGCAAATGATATATGTTCTTTATTTACAAGATATGAATTCAGTGATGAAGAAATAGAAGAACTATTGGTATCATATTATGGAAGGGAATTGACTCCTTTAGAACACAGACATGTAATGGGCCACTCTATATTAAATGCATTTTATTGGATTAGTTGGCCGTTATTTAGAGGAAGTATGGGTGATGAAGATGGATTTTTCCTATTAACTTCATTTAACTATATACTAGACCATGTTGATGATGTAATTGAAAGTTATAAGGAGTTATAAATAAATGAATGTCCCAATTATTTTAGCAGGTGGAGTAGGCTCAAGAATGGGTGCGGATAGGCCTAAACAATTTATTGAGATACTTGGAAAACCTATATTAGTTTATACAATAGAAGCATATCAAAACCATCCTGAAATTGATGCTATTGAAGTTGTATGTATTAAAAGTCATATTGACTATTTGAAAGGATTGGTTGAAAAATATAATCTTGATAAAGTTAAATGGATATGTGAAGGTGGAGAAGACTTTCAGCATTCTGTTATTAATGGTATAAACAATTTAAAAGGTGAAATTGACGAAGAAGACATTGTTTTAATACATTATGGTGCTTCACCAATGATTACTGATGATGTTATTTCTGATGCAATAAGAGTTTGTAAACAAAAAGGCAATTCATCACCTGCCATGTCTTCAATTTTACTTTTAGGAAGTAATGATGGGGATAAATCTTTAAATTGGGTTGACAGAGATAAAATAATTGTTTTCAATGCACCGCAATGTTTTAAATTTTCATATGTAACTCAGTTATATGATGAAGCTATTGAAAAAGATTTAATTGATAAAGTTGAGCCTCATACTACTACATTAATGTATTTGATGGGAAGGGAAATTTACTTTTCAAAATCTAACCAATTAAATATTAAAATGACAACTCAGGATGATTTGGATTTATTTGAAGGCTATGTTTTAATGAAAAAACAGAAAAATCCTGATTTTTAAATAATGATAAAATGATTGGTAATGAATGGGATTTAATTTTGGAATCTGAATTTAAAAAAGAATATTTTTTAAATATTGTTGATTTTATTGACAGGGAATATGAATTCAAAACTATTTATCCTCCTTACGATGAAATATTCAATGCTTTTAAATTAACTTCAATTAATGATGTTAAAGTGGTTATTTTAGGTCAAGACCCTTATCATGAAAAAGGCCAGGCTCATGGTTTAGCATTTTCAACACCTGAAGGCAGACCAATACCAAGATCACTTAAAAATATCTTTAAAGAAATTAATAATGAATATGATTTTCCAATACCTGACTCCGGATGTTTGAAAAATTGGGCTAGGCAGGGTGTTTTTTTATTAAATACTGTTTTAACTGTAGAGGAAGGAAATGCTAATTCACATAGTGATTGTGGCTGGCAAATATTTACAGATAATGTTATTAAAATATTGAATGAACAAAATCAACCAATTGTATTTTTATTATGGGGAAAACAGGCTGAAAAGAAAAAGGAATTAATTACAAATCCAAATCACTTAGTATTAATCACATCTCATCCATCTCCATTTTCAGCAAGACGTGGTTTTTTTGGTTCTAATCATTTTAAATTAGCTAATGAATTTTTAAAAGAAAATAATATAGATGAAATAAATTGGAAATTGGATTAATTTCATCGCATTAATCCAAAATTAATTCCATTACTTCCAAATGAAACAAATGAATGTGTGTCACGTTTTTGTGTAGGATAATCATATTTTTGTGATTCTATTGAATTTACAATTTTGTAATTTTGGAATTCATCATTTAAAATAGAATAGAACTCATCATGTGTGTATTTTGATTTTGATGAACTTTTAACTATTTCTTTGATTGTTGGAGTGATATTTTCTCCTCTCCATGCAATATAGTAGAATTCTTCTCCTGCAGAAAACCAAAGTTTGGAGTTGTTTGTATTGTCCTGTCTGTCATATCCGACGAAATGTACTGCATCATGTCCTGATACTTCAACTTTTTTGCAAAAACTGTTTTGTTGTATAAAATATCCGTATAAATCCATTATATTTGGATTAACAAACCTGATTGTAAATTCATCAATATCTTCGCCATATTGATACATATTGAAGTCGCTTCGATATGGATTTGAATAATTTGGCGGTATGCTAAAGTTTTCATAACCTACTGTAACTTCACTCCAGTTTGATGTGTCAATTGCATTAACTGTGTTAACTGCAATAATCAGTATTAAAATTGCAATAAAAATTTTTTTAATCATATTATCATTTCATAATTTGTTTTTCTATTGTCTCTCATTCGTGAATCCATATCTATCAAATCATATACTAAGGGATTAGTTATTAACTTCATCCATATTTCATAGGTGACTTTAACAAAATCATCATTAAGTTTAATATGATCTTTTACAATTGGGCATTTGTATGGAAATTCACTTTCATCAAAAATCAGATGAAATTGGCCGTTTTTAGTTAAATGAGGTATTAATGGAAAAGTTCTGCATTGTATTGGTCTAATTGATCTGTCGCATTTTGGAGGGTGTTTGCATTTAACCAGGTATATTTGTCCTTTCCAGGAATGAGGATATTTAATTTCAGATGAGTCTATGTAATATAAATCAAATTCAGAACTGTCTTCATACATTAATTCTTCACCGGGCAGTAAATAAAGAGCAAGTTCTTCATTTCTGTAGTCTTC
Source organism: uncultured Methanobrevibacter sp. (assembly GCA_902785855.1). Lineage (GTDB taxonomy): Archaea > Methanobacteriota > Methanobacteria > Methanobacteriales > Methanobacteriaceae > Methanocatella. The sequence goes on from CADAAJ010000048.1 coordinate 18,999, forward strand.
TTCATCATAAACGCAGCATATTTCACCACAAAGTTGGCCGCAATCAAAATCTACTGGTGAAACTTCATCTAATCTTTCATATATTTTTTTTATAGATTTTTTCATCTCGTCTGCTGTTATTTTCATATTATCTTTATACCATTTAATTAATTTCTGTTAAATATTACTTTTTTAATGTATACGAACTTAATAGGATTTATCAAATCAATTCGAAAGATGGATTTAATTAACTACTTGCTTTATTAAATTCATAGTTTTTACTTTTGTTCATGAAATTATTAATCCTATTTGCAAGAATTTTACAGTTTCTCTACCCTCTTTTATTTCCATATAAATAATTATTTTTTCAATTAAAAAAAACTTTTCTATTTAAAAAAAATTAATATAATATTTTTAAGATATAGTTAACTAGAGGTTAAATTATGGATTATGATATTATTTATATTGGAAGTGGAAATGCTTCATGGCAGGGAGCCAGATTTTTAAGAAAAGAAGGACTTAAAATTTTACTTGTTGAAGAAAGTTTGTATGGTGGGACCTGTGCAAACAGAGGATGTAATTCAAAAGCTCTTTTAGATGCACCATATGAAATTAAAGCACTTTGTGATAATTTTGAAGGTGTCGGTAAAAAAGGTGATTTTGATGTGGACTGGAAGGCACTGATGAAATACAAGCAGAAAAGAATTGCAGGCATGTCAACATTTTTAGACAACAAATTTAAAGAATATGATTTAGATGTTGTCCATGGAAAAGGTGTAATATTGGATAAACACACAGTTCAAGTAGGTAATGAAAAATTTACCACAGATAAAATCGTAATAGCAACAGGATTAAAACCTGTTATTCCTGATATTAAAGGAAAAGAATATTTACATGACAGTACTGATTTTTTAGATATAGATGAACTTCCAAAACATACAGTTATCATAGGTGGAGGCTTTGTTGGAATGGAATTTGCATCAATAATTGCTGAAGCAGACCTTAAAGCTGATGTGATAATAAGAGGAGATATGGCATTAAAATATTTCCACCAGCCATATGTTAAAAAAGTCATAGAAATTCTTGAAAAGAAAAATATCCGATTCCACTTTAACCAGCAGGTAAAAGAAATAATAAAAGATGAAAATATCGAAATAAATAATCCTGATTTGAAAATCCTAAACACTGAAAATGGTATAAATACTGATGAAAAACTAAGAGATCCTGAATCAAAAATTGATAATAAATCATATGAAAATGCTTTTACTGTTAAATGTGAAAGCGGACTTACAATAACTGGAGATTATATTATAGCAGCTTCAGGACGGGAGGCTAACCTCGAAGATATTGGTCTTGAAAATGTAGGTTTAACATATAGTAAAAATGGAATTAAAGTTAACGGACATCTGCAAACTGATGTTGAAAATATTTATGCATCAGGAGATGTTGCCGATACAGGTATTGCAAAACTGGTAACTGTTGCAATACATCACTCAAAATATCTTGCAAAGGAATTACTAGGTCAATGTGAGGAAATTACCTATCCGGTTATTCCGGCTGTTGCATATACAATACCAAGAATTGCTACTGTAGGTGTTCCAGCTTATATTGCTGATGAAAGTGATGAATATGAAGTTCATACAATAGAATACGGTAAAGCATATTCCATTGAACTTAAAAACGATAAAACCTCTGAAGTAAAAGTTATTGTAGATAAAGATTTAAATATTGTTGGTGCTGAAATATATGCTGCTGATGCAGAAAATGTAGCTAACATGTTTGCATTTATTATAAACAAAAAAATCACTCTTGAAGAACTTGACTATATGATTTATGCATTTCCTTCAAGCAGTTCAGTATGTCTTTATAAATTACATAATATTCACTACAAATTTTAACATTAATGATAAAAATGCCTAATAAAAAATATCTAAATAATGATTTGATTGGTGAAATTGACAACGACAATACCTATCAGTCCACATTTGATGTTTCTCAAAACTCAAAAATAGAATATTTAATAAATCAATCCAGATTTAATGAAGCTTTATCTTTAATAAATGAAGCTCTTAAAAAAGAGGATAATTATGCTAATTGGAATTTAAAAGCTTTAATTTTAGATAATCTTGAAAAATATGATGAATCCATAGAATGCTATGATAAATCATTATTATTAAATCCCTCAGATGAGATAAAAATTAATAAAGCTAATACAATCTATAAATATGCAAAAATTTTATTTTTTCCAAAATCAGAATATGAACAGGCATTAAATTTAATTAATCAGGCTATAGATTTAATTGAAGAAATAGATGATGTTAGTGAATTTTATTTTCTAAAAGCAGAAATTTTAGAAGCAACAGGTAAACTTGTTGATGCAAAAAAATCATATTTAATAGCTTATGGTGAATTTGAAAAACTTAAGGAATTGGAAAATCAAATTGAATATTTAAAAAATACTAAGGATATTTTAATAAATATTACTGGTGGTTATTTTTATGATTTTACTCCTGAAGAGGGTTTAGTTGTTAAACTAGAATGTGAAGAGGATAACGAACATGACTCTGATGCTATATGTGTTTGTCTTGATGGTGAAAAAATAGGTTATGTGGCAAACAGTGAATATACATTAATGAAATGTGCCAACAGTGCTTCTAAAATTAAAAATAAAATCAGTAAAGATTCAAAAGCTGAAATATTATTCATCTATTTGGATCAGTATGTTGTGGCAAAATTGATTTAAATTATATGGTGAAAAAAATAAGATATTGAGTTTAAAACTCAAAAATCTTTATATTTAATTTTTATCTAATGATGCAAGAATACCATGACCTCTTCAAGGTCGTGGATGAATTGCATAAATGAGATTGAAAATACTTTTCAAATGCTCTCACTT
>CADAAJ010000049.1:0-12631 GCA_902785855.1 uncultured Methanobrevibacter sp.
TAAAGTGAGAGCATTTGAAAAGTATTTTCAATCTCATTTATGCAATTCATCCACGACCTTGAAGAGGTCATGGTATTCTTGCATCATTAGATAAATTTATAAAAAACGAATCAACAAACAGAACAATATCAAATCTTGTAGGTGGAAATATGAAGATAGTAGAAGACTATGCACAAAGAATAGCACAACAAAAAGTAGATGAAAATAATAAAAAAACAATAATAAATCTTAACAAAAGGATTTAAAGCCGAAGAATAGCTAAAACAATAGAAGTAAGTATAATTTTGTTAATAAAGTTTTAGCAAAATAAAAAAAAAATAAGAAAACTCAATCAAGTTTTCTGATATTATCAAAAGCTTTTTGAATTTCGACATCCTGGTTCATATCTTCACATGCTTTTTTAACTCTTTGCAAATCAGCACGAGTTTCAGGATATTTTGGAACAGCGCTACAACCTCCATCATCAATTTTAGATATTTCAAATGTTCCAATCTTTTTAGCAATTTCTGTAATTTCTTCTTTATCAAGGCCAATAAGTGGAGATAAAATCGGCATATCCACACCATATCTAGTTGCTAAAATATTTGATAAAGTTTGAGAAGCGACTTGACCTACACTACTTCCATCAACAATTGCATCAGCACCTAATTTTTCAGCCAATTTTTCAGCTATTCTATACATCCCAGATTTACATAAAACACAGGTCATTTTCTCAGGAGCTTTCTTCTTAGCAACAGTCAGATATTCTCCATAATCAACAACTCTTCTTTTGATAGGAGTTCCTTTAGCATAAATATTTAGCTGGTCCACCAATGAATTAAAGCTTTCAGTAACTTTTGGACCTGAAAATGGATCATTATTACAATGTAAAGCTACAACTTCACAACCTCTTTTCATCATCAAATATGCTGCAACAGGAGAATCAATACCACTTGATAAAAGAACGACAACTTTTCCCTGAGTTCCTAACGGTAATCCTCCAGGACCTTTGATTTTTTCATGAAAAATATAAGTATCATTATCCCTAACTTCAACAAATATTGTTAAATCAGGATTTGTTAAATCAACAGGAGCTAAAACCTTATTTCTAACAACTCCACCACAGTGAGCAGCCATTTCCTGTGAAGTAAAATCATGATTTCCAACACGACGACATTTAATTGCAAATTTTGTATTTTCATCAAGAATACCCTCAGCAATTAATTCTTCAACATATTTACCTAATGTTTCATCTATTTCATCATATGTTGTATGTGTTGAAGTAGCTGGAGAATATGACACAACACCAAAGACTCTGTTGAGTTTTTCAATAGCTTCTTCAAAATTTAAAGGATTTATGTAAATTCTACCCTGATTTCTGTCAACATCACATTCAAAAGTAGCTTTAATATTTTTAACTAGCTTTCTTTCAAAACGTGACCTAATTTTTGGACTTTTAAGACCTATTTCACCATATCTGGCAATTATCAAATCATAATTCATAGTATCATCTCTTTAGTACACGCTGAAAAAAATAGTAATCCCTTCAATACTAGTTTTTAAATATAACAGCAAGTATATTTTTAAGATTAATTGTTAATAAAATTAATTAAAATAAAGGATATAAAAATTATCCTTTAATTAAATCAACAGCAGTTTGAATAGCTTCATCCATTTTATCTGCATTTTTACCTGCACCCTGAGCCAGTGTTAAACGGCCACCGCCGCCTCCACCAAGAACTCCTGCTGCAGTTTTAATAACATCATTAATTTTAATATCATTATCTATTGCTTTTTGTGAAGCTGCACCTACTATTTTACCATCATTATTTCCCATAATAACTACATCTGCTTTTCCATTGTCAGTAAAGTCAGTAGCCATTTTTTGAAGTTCTTTAATATCTGAATCAATAAGCTGATGAACTACTTTTAAACCGTTGATTTCATCATACTCATCTGCCAGTGAATTCATTTTAAGGGAAGCAATTTCTGATTTTAAGCGGTCAATTTCATTTTTTTGTGCTTTCCATTCGCTGAAGAATCTGTCGCAAGTTTTTGGAAGCTGGTCATTTTCAACTTTAAATATTGTTGAACTTTCACGCAATAATTCTCCATCATGCTGCATAGAATCAATTGCAGCTAAACCTGCTGAAAAGTCTATTCTTTCAACACCATCCTGAACTCTTTCGGTTTTATTGATTTTAATCGGACCGACAACACCAGTTCTAGGAACATGTGTTCCAGCACATGCCTGTACATCAACTCCCGGAATTTTAACTACACGTATCATTTTACCCGGAACAATTCCTCCCTGATAAAGTACAAATCCATACAATTCCTGTGCTTCATCTCTTGTGTGGAATTTAATATCCAAATCAATGTTTTGCATCACATATTCATTGGCCAATTTTTCAATTTGATTTAATTCATCTTGTGTGATACGTTTATAATGTGATAAATCTATACGTGCTCTTGTAAGTGAATTTTGAGATCCTGCCTGCCAGATATGTTGACCTAAAATTTTTCTTGCAGCTGCAATAACAAGGTGAGTTCCTGTGTGGTGGCGTGCAAGTGTTATTCTTCTCATCCAATCTATTTTGGCATTAATTTTTTTACCTACAATGTCTTTTTTAATATCACCATCAACATGATGCAATACAACATTATTAATTTTTTCTGCATGTTTGATTTTAATATCATTACCATCAACACAAACAGTACCTACATCAGAAGGCTGACCTCCTCCTTCAGGATAAAATGTTGTTTTATCAAAGATTAAACAATTGTCTCCATCTTTTTCAACAACTCCCAAAACTTCAGCTTCAAAGTCATTTAGGTAGAAATCTTTATAGAAAAGTAAATCAGTTTCAGGATAATCAAGTTCAAAAGTATCTTTTTTATTGGTAGTATCTTTTTCATGAGCCCCTGCAACCTGTGTAAAGAAATTATCCGGAACATTTACATTGAAATTATCTCCTGCCATTTCCACTACTGTTTCCGGAGGAATTCCATGAGCATCATATAAATCAATGAGCATTTCTAAAGGCATTTCAGACTTACCTTCTTTTTTAAGTCTTTTAATTGATCTTTTAACAATACTTTTACCTTTTTTAATAGTTGTTGCATATCTTTCTTCTTCAAGAGTAATGATATTCATAATATGTTCTTCGGAATTTCTAATTTCAGGATAGAATTTAGATAGGAAATCAAGTTGAATATTCATTACCTCTGCCAAAGATTCATTCATATTAAGTTCTTTCATGAATCTTATAGTCCTTCTTAATACAAGACGTGCAAGATATCCTTCTTTAACATTTGAAGGAATGATACCATCAGCAAGCATAAATGCCAAACATCTAGTATGATCAGCAATTATATAAATTGCTTCCATTGGTTCTGCTGCTTTTAAATAGTCATCTAAAGATAAATTTAAACTTTGAGCTACCTGAGCTCTGAGTTCTTTTAAATCTCCAATATCTTCAATATCCATCATTCCTGCAATCTGTGCATTTCTTGCCTGAATATCTTCATTAATTTCAACACCAGTTAATTCTTTTAATTTATCAACAACCGGTGCAAAACATGCATCATAAGCTGTTGGAGTTCCTTGAGAAATCCAAGCAATTCTTTCAAGTCCATAACCTGTATCAACAACTTTAATTGGAATTTCTTTTTTAGTTCCATCTTCTAAAGTTTCAAACTGTATAAATACCAGTGTTGCAAGTTCTACTCCCCTACAACATACTTCATAACATGGTCCTTCATTACCTCCACCACTCCACCAGGATTTAATAAAGGTAATTTCTTCTGTACTTATTCCAATGTGTGCAAAAAACTCATGACAAAGTCTTATGGTTTCATCTTCCCAATAGATAAAATCATCTTCTTTATTAATTACTGTGTGAGTTCCCATAGTAAAACATGTCATGTGCCTACCGGTTCTTCCAACATTATCCACATCGTTAAGTCTAATTGAAGGCTGAGCCATTTCTATAGGATTAGCCGGTGGTTTAACAAGACCTGAAGTAATCCATGGTTGGAAACAAAATATTGATGCTCCAACTAAAAATACATCATCTCTCCACCTTTTAGCTAAAACAGGATATCTTGGAACATGAGTATGTCCTTCACTTTCTAAAAATTCTCTAAAAACTTTTTGGATTTCATATAAATTGTATGGTTTATCTGTTGCAGGATTAGCGATAAACTCATACTCATCACAAGGAGCATCACCACAAGTGTCTCTATCAACCTGAGAGTAAAACTCCTGTCCACAAGTTTTACAAGTTTGTTTTTTATAACCAAGTTTATCAAAAATTTCTACCATATGAATCAAATTATAATTTATATTTTGATTAATAAATAATTAGTGAAGATTAAAAAGTAGCTTGGAAAAAACCTATCGAATACTTGAAGAAATGATTAATTAAACATGTAGTAAGTTATTCAAAATATTAAATTATTTGATGAATTGGTGATTATTTATTATGGTTAGTGAAAAATAGGATATTTAAAAAAATAAATATATATGGAGAAATAAAATTTCCCCATTATCTTTTAACTTTGATTTTTTTCACTATAGTATCTACTGCAGTGTATCCTGAATCCACATAATTATATGTGATTTTCATTTTGTATTTTTTACCTGCTTTAAGTTTACCTAAAACCTTTTTGTTGAGTTTTATTTTTGCAATTCCTTTTTTATTGGTTACTGCTTTATATGTTTTTCCTTTAAATTTAAATACAATTGTTTTACCTGAAACTGCAGTTCCATTACTCCATTTAAGAGTTGCTTTGTATTTAAGTTTTTTAGCAGATTTCTTGATTTTTAGTGATTTAGCTTTTAGGATTTGTTTTACAACAACTTTATTGACTTTAAAACCATTCCAATTAGCAGTTATCTCATAAGTTTTTGGAGATAATCTGATTTTAAGTGAAGCATAACCATTAGCATCAGTTACCACATTATAATCAACACCATTAACAGATATTACAACAGTAACACCTCCAATAGGTTGTGCATCATCACCAAATGCCCTTACTTTATAATAACTACCATCACTAAAGTCCATTACAACATCAGTATTTTCCTGTAATCTTTCAACAATGTTTGCATTATAGTTTCTAGATTCCTGAGTTACAGGATTGTATAAAGAAATATTATGCAATCCAACATCCAAAGTAGTCTGTGTTAAGTAAGCTTCACCATTTTCGTTAGTTGTCAAGTTATAAACTTTGCCTTCAGCAGTTATTTGAACTTGAGTATTATTTAATGGGTTTCCAAATTCATCAGTAAATACAGCAACATAATCATATGGAGAATTGTAACCTCTGCTAATGTCAGTAGCAATAATAGATATTGGAACTACAACTTTAAATAAAGCAGAAGTATTATATCCAATATAATTATTATCCTCTTCATTAATAATAGTTATATTATAAATACCTAGTGTTAAATTAGCTAAAGTCACATTATTTAATCCATAACCAGAATTATTTAAAACTGTGGCATTTGTAGAATTAGTTATGATAATTCTAACATTTGTACTATTTATTACATCAAATTTGATAGTTGCATTTGTAGTATTTAAAACCCCATATATTATTTCAGTAATGTTAATGAAAGATGTAGCTTTATTTACAACAAACAAAGCACTAGTATTGGACGCATTATAATTTTTAGATGCAGCATTTGAAATTGTAATGTTATAAACACCTGCACTTAAATAATCAATTGAAAATATATTACCTGCAAAATTATTATTTTCATATTCAACAGTACCAGTTGCATTATTGTAAACAACAATACTTATTTGAGTTCTATTTGTAACATCAAATTTAACAACCGCATCAGTTGTATTAAAGATTCCCGGAATAATTTCTGAAATACCAACATTAGATGTTGCTTTAATAACTTCAAATAATCCGCTTGCATTAAATCCAGTGTAATTATCACTTTCAGCATTGAAAATGGTTATATTGTAAACACCTGCATTTAAAGATCTGATTGTAAACTCATTTAATGTGAATGTATTATTTTCATATACAATATTACCTTCACCGTCACGAACAACAATAGCTATACCAGTGCGATTAGTAACATCAAAACTAACAATGACATCAGTTGTATTGAATGTGCTGTTAACAATATTTGTAATTACCACATTAGAGCCTGCTTTTAAAACTTCAAATAAGGAAGATGTATTAAATGCAGTGAAATTCTCATTTTCATTATTAATTATTGTAATATTATATAATCCTGCAGCTAACTGACGGGAAACATATTCAAATTCATCAAAATTATCTAAAGTAATAACCTCACCAGTACCATTTTTAGTAATTAATATAGTAACATCAGTTTTATTAGTAACAGTGAATTTTACACTAATATCAGATGTATTATAAGTTCCATTAATAACTTCAGTAATATTTACAATAGATCCTACTTTATATACTTCAAATAAAGCACTGACATTATGCATTGTGTAATTTTGAGATTCAGTATTTACAACAGTTATATTGTAAACTCCTGCTGCTAAAGTTTTAATAGTGAAGTTACCAACAATATTTCCTTCATAAACAATTACATCAGTACCATTACGTTTTATTATTACTTTAACACTAGTTAAATTAACAACAGCGTAGTTAACTTCAACATTAGTTGTATTATAATAACCATTGATAATTTCAGTAATGTTTACAAATGATTTAGCTTTATAAACTTCAAATAAAGCAGTAGCATTGCTTCCATAAATACTTTCAGTTCCCACATTTGTAATAGTGATATTATAAATACCTGCACTTAAATTGCCAATAATAAACTGAATACCATCAAAAGTACCATTATAAACAATATCTCCAGTACTATTGGTTATTGTAACATTAACACTTGTACGATTATCTACAGTAAAGTCAACAATCACATCAGTTGTATTATAAGTTCCATTAATTACCTGATTAATTACAATACCTGATGAAATTTTATAAACTTCAAATAAAGTACTGTTAAATGAACCTGTGAAATTTTCATTATCTGCATTATAAATAGTTAAATTATAAATTCCTGCAGTTAAATTGAAAATTGAAAATGCGAAACTTTCATAATCTGTATTATTATAAACAACATTTCCTTGACTATCATAAACAATGAGAGTAATATTTGACGGATTATATACTATAAAATCAACAAATGGAGCGGTTGTATTGAAAGTACCGTTAATTCTATTATCAATTTCAATACTAGATGATAATTTAGAAATTTTAAATGTGAAATTTTGAATACGATCTGCATATTTACTGTTTGTACTTGTAAATGTTACAGTAACATTTTCATAAACCTTAGCCGGTAAAGTGCTAACATCAATTACAACATACATATTAGTATCATCTTCATCATGAATCAAAATACCACTGTAAGTATGTCCATCAATAACAAATGAAATTGTTCCATTAATTAATCCTCCCATATCAGTAAAATTACTATCAACTCTAAATGTAATGTTTCCACCATATTCAATTTCATCATCATCTAAAGTAATATTTGTTGGATATTTAACAATTTCAAAAGTTGTTAAATTAACAGATTCATTATATTTTCCATTTCCACTGTACCAAATACGAACATTGTAAACATTAGCCGGAATATCATCACCTAATGTAAATACAATATTATCACTATAAACCATTGTACTGAAAACTCTACCATTTATTTCAAAAGATACATTTCCACCAAAACGAACTGCATCATCAGGCAAGATTACAATAACTTCTCCACCAACATAAGTCCAATTATCAGCTAAACTAGGAATATAAACTACTTTATTGATTTTAAGAGAAGACATATTTTCATATTCATCATAAATCTCATCACCATTATATAGCAATGTAATATTATATAATCCACCCAATACATGTTCATCCAATGAAATAACAGCAGTACCATTAATTATTTTACCAGAATATTTAAATCCGTTGTTGAATCTGACAGTAATATTTCCTGTTGCATCAGTTTCATTTACACGAACAGAAATATTGCCGTTAATACCTGTTTCATTTGTTAATAATGTTAAATTAACAGGCAAACGTTTGACTGTTAAACTTAAAACAGCACGATAACCTTTGTATTCATCATCAGTACTATTAAATATACCATAAATTGGTTCATAAATTCCCCATTTTAATCCAGTGGTATTTACACGAAGCCATGTGTCATTCATCCAAACTCCAGTATAGTTAACTCCATCGATTTCTAAAAGAACATTACCTAAACTACGATAAGTTGTACTGTTAACTTCCAGGTAGGCATATTCACCAACATATATTGTATCATTAACTAATTTAACAAATGCTGCATAAAAATCATCCCTATGAATTTCAGGGTTGAAATAAGTTAAAGTAGTACCAGCATGATGTATAAAGTCATAGGAATATCCTGCACCACCCTGGAATTTAGCATTATTATTTGTGAAAATTGAAGGGTTTAAAGTAACATTATTAAGAACAAAGATACCTGCACCATAATTTGCACTGTTATTAGTGAAATTAGTACTTGTTATTGTTGAATTTTGACTTCTAGTATATACTGCTCCTCCAAGAATAGCAGAGTTATTGTTGAAATTTAAACTGATTAAATTAGCGTTTTCACCTACAACATATACTGCACCACCAAATTTAGCATTATTAGCTGTGAAATTAGATAATTTTAAATCTAAATCTTTACCAAATACATAAACTGCAGCACCATAACTGGAAGCTGTGTTATTATCTAGAATGGAATTGGTTAAACTACCTGAATCCCCTTTCCAATAAATTGCACTACCATTTACAGCTTTATGATTTACAAATATAGAGTTATCAACTGAAACAGTATTTGATCTAATATATATTGATGCACCAGCAGGAGCGAAGTTATTATTATAATTACTTCCAACAATAGTTGATCCTTCTGCATCAACATAAATAGCTCCACCATAATTAGATGCCTTATTTAAAGTAAAGTTGGAATTATTAATAGATGATTTAACAGCCATGTAAATTGCTCCAGCTTCATCAATCGCACTATTACAGTTAAATACAGAATTATTTACAATTGCATTATTTGAATGCATGTAAATAGCACCAGCTAAATTAGCACTGTTATTATTGAACTTGGATTCAAGAACTTTAATATTATTTCCACTAAAAAGATAAATTGCACCACCTGCAATAGCATTAGACTGATTAAATAATGATTTGAGAATTTCTACATTATTTCCTTTAACATATACTGAACCACCATAATTAATAGCACTATTATTAACAAATAGTGAAGATTCGAGTTTATTTGAATCAATTAAATAAACAGCACCAGCATAATCTTTAGCAGTGTTATTTGTGAAATTAGAATTTTTTATGGTATTTCCAGTGCCTAAAAATCCAACAGCACCTGCAAATACAGCAGTATTATCATCAAATTTACAATTATCAACAACACCATTTTTACCAAGAATATAAACAGCACCAGCATAATTCTTATTTGCTTTATTTCGTGTGAAATTGGAATTTAAAACTTTATTTGAATCACCACGAATAACTACAGCACCACCAAATCCTTCAGCATAATTATCTACAAAGTTAGAATTAGAAAGAACACATGATGCTTGAGTAAATCTAACAGAAGAACCACCATAACTAGCACCTTTAGCTTTATTACCTTCAAAGTAACATTCATCAACAGTTACAGAAGTTTTATCACAATTAACACCAGCACCCCCATTGGATGCAACATTATCAAAGAATTTTGATTTTAAAACTTTAAGACCACTTGCCTGAGCACTTACAGCAGCACCCCATGTAGCAGTATTACTGGTAAATACTGAACCTGATACGATTGAGTTTCCTCCAGTAACTTCAAAAGCTCCACCATATTTAGCATTATTTGAAGTGAAATTAGAATTATAAAGTTTAAAGCTAGACCCAGTAGCTTTTAAACCTCCACCATTACTTGAAGCCTTATTATTGTTGAATACTGAATTATTAACAAGTCCGTTTGAACCTATCCAAAAAATTGCCCCACCATGAGGAGCACTGTTTTTTGAGAATAAAGTATTATCTACAACACCATTTCCACCTTTCCAATATAGAGCAGCTCCTTGCTGACTAACAGAGTTACTGATAAATTTGGAATCATAAATTTTAATAGTAGACCAAACAGCAATTCCACCACCCCATTTTCCTGAATTTGATGTGAAAATACAACTATAAAATGTAGAGGAAGCACTTGCTTCTATTGCACCACCATATTTAGCAGCAGAATTGGAAGTAAAGTTTGATCTATAAAATTTAAGACCTCCTCCAGCGATTTTAATAGCACCGGCACCTCCACGAGAAGCACTTGCATAAGCTCTATTTTTAGTGAAATCACACATATCAACAATACCATTAGAGCCTACCCAATGAACTGCACCACCATAGAATTTAGCAGTATTACCAGTGAATTTTGATGAATTTAAGATACCTCTAGCACCATACCATTGGATACCCCCACCACCAACATAATCTTCACCAGAGTTTGTAACAGCAGCATTATTTGTGAAAACAGAGTTTTGAACAATACAATCAGCAGGAACAATTCTAATTGCACCTCCACCACAATATACTTTTTTAGTATATGAAGTCTGTTTATTACTTATAAATATACAGCCGTCTACCATGGTTTTACCATTTATATTAATTCCACCTCCACCATAAGTAGCTACATTGGAAGTAAAGTTAGAGTTTAAAATTTTTAATAGATTTACTCCATTTGCAGTGTTGAAAGCTCCGCCCCACATTCCTTTATTGCTTGTGAAAACAGAATTATTTACAATACCTCCAGCACCTGTCCAATAAATACCTGCACCATAATTACCATTATTTGAAGTGAATTTACAATTATCTAAAAGTCCATTAGAACCATCCCAACGAATTGCTCCACCATAAGCAGATTTGGAAGTTACCTTATTATTGGAAAATTGAGAATTTAGAATTTTAATATTGCTTCCTGTAACATAAACTGCACCACCGTTAACACTTGCTTCATTATTATAGAAATAAGAATTATTCACAATTAAATTATTACCACGAGCCTCCAAAGCACCACCTGCAGCATAACCGTTGGTAAATCTTAAATTATTTAAAACAACATTAGCAGCGTCAATTCTTAAAATTCTTGTTTTCTTTTTAGCATCAAGTACATAACCATTACCATTAATATTGATTGTTTTGGAAATAATTACTCCACTGCCTAAAAATACAGAATCATATTGAGTATAATACTGGTAATTATGAGTTAAATTTAATACATCACCATTAAAATTAGTGATTAAATAATTTAATGCAGTAAATGAATCTCCAGGCACAACTCCCTGAGGTGAAATACTGGAAGTTCCGGATGCATAATATTCAGTTTCGCCAGTTGTTATTAACCAGTCTGAATAAGATCCATAGGTTAAATTTGTTACATTAAATACAACCTGACCATTAGCATCAGTAATTAATGAATCAACATTTACATCTTTACCACTTAATGAAACATTAAATCCGTTTAATGGATTGCCATCCCTATCACTGACAGTTACAGTAACAGTTTTATAAGCGGGTGAGAACTCAGTACCAGTTACAGAATAAATAATTGTTGGAACCTGTTTATCTATAGTGAATGTGTCAAAATCAATTGAACCTGCATCATAATCATCATTAGAATCAGTTACAAATTTCCAATCTGAATAAGAACCCGGATTTAAGTTACCTACATTGTAAATTACTTTACCTTCACCATCAGTTGTTTTTGCATCCCCTACAAAGGAAGTACCTGAAGGTGTTACTAAAACTCCAACCATAGGAGTATTTTCCCCATTTTTAACATAAACAGTTATTAAAATTGAACCCGGATATGATGAATTTGTAATAGTATATGTAAATGAAGGAATATAATCCCCTTTTAATATATTTACTATTTTACTATTGCCTCTGGATATTGAATTATAATAATCATTACCAGAATATCCAACACTAAATTCATAACTACCTCTAGCCAAACTTGTGGATGAGATACTATAAGACCATTTACCATCCCCATCAACATTGACTGTAGCTATTTGAGTACCATTACGATAAATAATAGCACCAGCTGTTTTTGCCATACTAACACTATTCACTTTACCTGCAAACTGACCAGAATAAACTAAAACATAACTGCCTTCACCATAATGAATATCACTACTTGAAGCATTACCAATAGTTAAATCATTTTTATAAACTGTAATAGTTTTACTATTTCCTGCAGTATCAATTGAGTTATAATATGAATTACCAGCATATTTAACGGTTAATGTATGGTCACCAGTAGATAAAGTAGTTGATGGAGCGTTAAATGTCCATTTTCCATCTGCATCAACATCAGCAGTACCTATTTGATTATTATCTGCAAAAATAATGGCTCCACCAGTCTTAGCCATACTGACACTGTTAACTTTTCCTGAAAATTGACCAGAATAAATTAAAATATCTGATGTGCTTGCACCATAATAATAATTACTTCCAGCAGTTGCAGAACCAATAGTTGGAGTATTTTTTGAAACAGTTAAAGTTTTAGAACCTGCTGCAGATAAAGCATTATAATAATCATTTCCAG
>CADAAJ010000049.1:12663-14080 GCA_902785855.1 uncultured Methanobrevibacter sp.
CATCAACATCAACACTACCAACTGAAGCCCCATTTCGATAAATCAAAGCACCGCCTGTTTTTGCCATTGAAGCTTGACCTTTTTTACCTGAAAACTGGCCTGAAAATACAACTTTATTTGATGTGCTACTACCATAATTATAATTAGAAACAGCAGTTGTACCTATACTAATGCTTGATTTAGAACTTACTGTAAAAGATTTAGAATAAGAGTGAGAAGCAGGACTTGCAGTAATAGTAATAGTATATGAAGTTCCTGGTTTAAAAGCACCAGTAAAAGTTAAATCGGCACTATGCTGCCAATTACCCCTATCATTTTTAGTATCCGTATGAGAAGTAGCATAGGAAGTATATCCATTAGCAACACCTGTCCAGGTAAGAGTCTGATGACTTCCATCACCTTGTTCAATATGAATTGTTATTGTTCCAACAGTACATAAACGAACCTCAGCTGTTGATAATAAATCTATATCTTCACTTTTTCCCAATATATCATTTTCAAAAGAATTTTCACCATTACCTACAATAACAGTGACATTCATTTCCTCTTTAATTTCATCTTTTGAATTAAATTTTTGATTACTTACATCATTTTCATCATCATGACTTACAAATGAATTACTATCATCTAATGAATAATCTAGATTATCATTAGTAATTACAGAAGTATCATTTGAATCATTTGCACTAACAGCACAAATAGATATTAAAAATAATACAATAATAAAAAATAATGAAAATTTATTTATTTTAATATAAAACCCCCCAATTTAATAAAAATTTGAATAATTAAAATGTAAATAAATTATTACAAAGTATGTTTTATATTACATTATAAATAAACTTATTGATAACACCCAATATATCAAAAATCGTTAGCAATCAATATAAATATTGATAATAATAAAAAAAAATTAAAAATAAGCATGAAGTTATGCTTTTACAACTATTTTTTTAATAATGGAATTAACTGAAGTATAACCATTGTCAACATGATTATAGGTTACGTTAATTTTATATTTCTTACCTGCAATTAATTTAGATAAAACTTTCTTATTAATAGTAATTTTAGCAATTCCTTTTTTGTTGGTTTTTGCTTTATATGTTTTACCTTTAAATTTGAAAGTAATGATTTTACCCACAATTGGTTTTCCATTACTCAATTTTAAGCTAGCTGAATATTTGAATTTATTAGCTGATTTTTTAACTTTCATGGATTTAGCTTTTAAAGTTTGTCTTACTACAAGTTTATTGATCTTGTAGTCTTTCCATTCAGCTGTGATAGTGTATGTTTTTGGATTTAATCTGATTTTAAGCAATGCATAACCATCAGCATTAGTTACTACATCATAACTTACGCCGTTAACTGTTATTGTTACTGTTACACCAGCGATTGGTTTTGCATCATCACCATAAGC
>CADAAJ010000050.1:0-3098 GCA_902785855.1 uncultured Methanobrevibacter sp.
CAAGGGAAATCTTTATGTTACCATTACTGTCGTAGTTCCTCAAAAACTGAACAAGGAGCAGACAAAGCTGCTTAGAAAATTCGCTGAAATCAGCGGAGAGGAAATCAGTGTTTACAAGAAGGGACTCTTTGACAAGGTAAGAGACGGAATAAACAATCTTCTGCTTGTTAAATAATTTCCTAAAGTCAAATTTTACATTTCGAAATATTTTTTCTTTTAAAAAATCAAAGTAAGGAATTAAGTACCCTTACTTTAAAAAAATCAAATTTAACGAATAAGAGATATCTATATTATACAATTTCTATCTCACTCCGATTAATTAGATATCTCTTATTTCTTATTCTCTTTTTTTAAACTTTTTTATAAGATTAAAAACTGTTTTTTAATTATTATCCCAAAATACAACTTATTTTAATCATATATTGACAAATAAACAAGTATCTCCGCTATTAAAAAATAAGTGTTTTTTATGAAAACCTAATATTTTGTTAATTTAATAAAAAATGACTTGACTATATAGATTAATGAAAATCGTTTATCCTCATTTATGATTTAATGTAATTAAAATGAAAATTCAATTAATTAAAACATTATTGATTGTATTAAATATTGTTTTAATTTTTTATAAAACTAATTAAATTATATAATAAGTCATGACAAAAAGTTGTAAGATAAATCATGACAAAAATTAGTTCCAGATAAAAATCATCACCAGTAGTAAATTAAATAAATAATTTAAGCCAAATATAAGATAGGTAAAAAATAAAAATATGAAGGCAATATAATGATGTTCAGCATAAAGATGCGTTCTTCAAAAGGAGGACCTCACGAAAAAGGAGGAAGGCACATATCCGGAATAGAGCGCATAGTAAATGAAGATGAAGTGGAATCAGAAATCATAAACGCATATAGAAGAGCCCGCATGCATGAGCGCGGAGATTCAGACTTCATAAATATCAAAGTAGAAAAAGTAAAGGAATCAGACATCATATACAAAAATAAATTGAATATAAAACAGCACCATGTTGAATCCAAGGAAGAAGGACTTGCTCTCTCAAGTGAAATACTTCAATCAGCAGGTGTAAGCGAGAAGGCCTGTGAAATAGCTATTCAATCAATATTAAACCTGACGGAAAGCATGCACGGAGCAATGCTCATTGACAAAGACACAGGTGAACGCCTGGATGAACGGGGCATGAAGGGAGTCCGCGTTACTGGCATAAGCTCTGCAGATATCAATGATTACAGAAAGGCATTGGAAAACAATATCGACTGCGGAATCCATCTTGAAGAAGCTTTGATACTTGCATCAAAAGTTACTAGCGCAAGAGGAGTAACAGCTGAATTGTGCTGGTCTGATGATCCTAATTACCTGATTGGATATGTTGCTGCAAATGACAACTATGAACGCATTCCAATCATGAAAGACAAGGGAAATCCAATTGGAGGAAGAGTGTTCCTTGTTGACACTGACCAATTTGATGAGGACTACACATTGGAGGATTTGATTGAATACCTTGAAGAGCAGGTAGTTTTAATTAAATAAATAAATTCAATATTTGAAAAACTGTGAATACTCATCCAATATGAAAATAATATCCAATCCATAATCTAAAATGTGAATAAAAATTAAGATTGAAGTGATAAAATGAATGAAAATCTTGAAAATCAAATCAAGGAAGAATTAGAGGAAATCAATCAGAAGAATCTGACTAGAAAAATAGATAATCTGAGATTTGTCACTTCAACTAGAGCCATTGATGAAAATGGAAAGGAATACCTCGTTTACGGAACCAATAATTATCTAGGACTTACCCATCATCCGGATGTAATAAAATCAGCTCAAACTGCAAGTGTTAATGGAACAGGATCAACTGGTTCAAGACTTACAACAGGGGGAACTTTCGAAGCCAGTGAATTGGAGAAAAACATAAGCTCATTTAAGGCAACCGAATCCACACTTCTTTTTAATACAGGCTACATGACCAATCTTGGAGTCATTTACACATTATGCAAAAAGGGAGATGTGATATTCTCAGACAGGCTCAATCACGCAAGCATAATAGATGGAATCAAAATATCCAAAGCTGACGTAAAGATATACAAGCACAAGGATACTGATGATTTGGAAAGGCTTATTCTCGAGGCTGTTGAAGAAAATAAAACTAAAAACTCAACTAATACTCAAAACAACACTAACGAAGAAAATAAATCTGAAAATGAAAATTCCCTAAATAAAGAGCCTAACTTCTTCATCATAACAGATGGAGTTTTCAGCATGGACGGCGACATTGCTCCACTTCCAGAACTAACAGAAATAGCTGAAAAGTACAACTGCTGCCTTATAATAGATGATGCTCATGCTACAGGAGTAATCGGCAAAACTGGAAAGGGAATCGTGGAATACTACAAAGATAAAACCGGAACAGACCTGACTCCATATGTAGACCTTCAAATCGGAACTTTAAGCAAGGCTCTTGCATCCGAAGGAGGATATGTCACAGGCAAAAAAATCTACATGGATTATCTTATAAATAAATCCCGCCCTTTCATCTTCTCAACTGCATTGTCACCAGCCACTCTTGCTAGTGCAAACACAGCATTGAATCTCTTAAGGGAAAATCATGAGGAATACCTTTCAGCTTTAAGAAGAAACACTCGAAGAATGAGAGAACTCTTGAGTGAAGGGGGGTTGAATGTGGTTGAAGGGGAAACACCAATCATTCCAATCATAATAGGCCCTGCAAAGCTTGCAGGAGAATTTGCAAAAAAACTGGAAGAAGAGGGAATACTTGTTTCTGCAATAAGGCCTCCTTCAGTTCCTGATGGAGAAAGCAGGCTAAGACTGACAATAATAGCCACCCATACTATTGAAGAAATAGAAAACACTGCAGATATCCTCATCAGAATATGGAAAGAATTGATAGCAGAAAAATAAAATCTGAAAATATAAAATCCTCAGAATTAATTCCATAAAACAAGAATCACTATAAAAATTCTATTGCTCTTTTTAAAAAAATAGGAATAATGGCCTGCCGAGAGTAACCCACATTCTGTTTTATACAGCATTCATCTTAGCGGACTACTTTGCCTCCAAT
>CADAAJ010000050.1:3123-17732 GCA_902785855.1 uncultured Methanobrevibacter sp.
CTTCTCAGCATATGTCTTTCAACATTACAGTCTATATTGATGTGCGGAGTTTCCCTAGTTAATAACCAGCAGCTGTCTTCGGCTTGCCATCATCTAATAATAATTTGATTTTCATAGTATAAATAATTAAAAAAATCAGTATTAATCCAAATTTAATAACTTATATTCTAAAAAATAAAGGGGCATAATTAAAAAAATATTATCCAAATAAATATCTATTTTTCTAAAAAATAAAAAAAAGGAGAATAATTAAAAAGAGCGAGAGAAATTATAATAATATGTAGTTTATAAATAGTGAGAATATGGATAATAAATCTAATATGTGCATATTATAGAAGACCAAACTACAAATTATTATAATTCAACAAATGGACAATGAATAAATCGATTACACAATTTTCACGATATTTATTTGGGTTTTTGTTTCTAACTTTCAAGAGATGGGTTAAATAAATACCATGTAATTAATAATTTGAGTAATAACTATATAAAGATTATTATTACCAATTTGCAGGTTTTATAAAAAATATAATACTTTTTTTTAAAAACAAGATTTATTAAACAAACAAAAAACACTGCATTAAAAAATAAAGAAAAAATAATAGCTTAAATAAAAAAACAAAAGCTTGTAAATTATTAAATAAGCAATAAAACAAATAAAACAAGCCTTTTATAAAAATAATGAATTAATAAAATAATAATTTTAAGTAATACGTAATAGAAAGAACAAACCAGTTAATAATAAAAAAATAGAATCAATCTAGCTTGATTGATTCTGAACCATAATCATCTTGCCTGTCGATGGATCCTGATAAACCTTGCCCATCTCAGTATAGCCTTTTCCTGAGACATTGCTGGTATCAGGGGTTTCATTAAGCTCCTGTCCTTCAGTTATCTCAGTAACATTCTGAATATTCTGCATGACCTCTTCTCTCTGTTCCTGGGTGAGGCTATCATTAAAGATAACATTCTGCATGTTCCAGGATAAAACAACAAATACCAGAAGGCCTACCGCAATTACAAGCATGGCATCAACCAGATTGCTGGTTCCAGCCATCGGATCCTCTTCCTCGCTTCTAAAGCGCCTGTTCATCTTTCGACGTGCCATATTACCACCCAAAAGAAAATTATTTGTCCAATCTGTCAAGGATAGCATCAGACAAGGCATCCAAATTTGCAAGATACTGGTCATACCATCTGCGCCTGAGCTTGGAAGCCAAATATCCAACAGCTCCTGAAGCTATGCCCACTACAGTAGTGTTGAATGCTACTGTAATAGCTGTGGCAAGTGCTGTGACATCCCCTTGGCCAAGTGCGGCAAGACCCGGACCCATTGGAATCAGAGTACCCATCAAACCCAGGGTAGGGCCTATGCGTGTAATGAAATCTGTTTTTGAAAGCTCATGCTCAATCTTGTCCTCTTCATTTTCAATGAGACGTCGGGCCAGAGTTTCACGGGATTTGGTCCCCAGACTTTCTGAAGAAGCTATTTCACTTAGAACTCTTTTCTGGGAATTTTGAATATCTGCATTGTTTATAATATTTTTAATATCCTCACCAGAGTCTGCTTGATTGATTGAGTAAATTAAATTCTCGATTAATTTAACTGGCACTTTCTTACGAGAGAAGTATTGTGACAACAGCTTGCCGAGAGTATATATGGCAAAGACTAGAAATGCCAGCAATAATATGATTACAGGTATCTGCAAACTCTGAGATACAATAGTTAATGCAGAATTCAATGCATCGTTCGCACCTTGTGTTGCATTGCCTGAGAAAAATGACAGCAAGCCATTGCTGCTTGAGTTAAACATGGTATCTGAAGCATGTATAATAGTATTCATAATTAAATCACCAAATATTAAAAATTAAAAAAAATTGAAAAAGCGAAACCACTAGGGCTCGCCAAAATAAATCGATCTAAAATCTACATTATCGCAAAATATATTTAGTAAACCTTAAGCTTGCCGGAGTAAGTCTTTTTAGTATCAAGACTGTCTCCTTTAAAGGTTACCTTGTACTTATAGGTTTTCTTCTTCTTAGGAAGCTTGATTTTGAAGCGGGCCACTCCCTTGGAATTGGTCTTGGAACTATAGGTTTTTCCATTGATTTTAATGTAAAGCTTCTTGGATGTTAAAACCTTGCCTGTAGCTGTCTTCAAGGTAATCTTGAAAGTTCGTTTGGATTTTGACTTTTTAACCTTCTTGGTAGGGCTCTGGAATTTCACGGCATTTTTTCCCACTGTGACATAAGCTGTGAATGAACTGGCTTTGTAAGCAGAATCTCCTGCAAAAGAGACAGCAATGCTTAGCTTTCCTGTCTTTTTAGGATTTACATAAAAGGACACGAGTCCGTTCTTATCAGTATATTTAGTGTATGTGCCGCCATTGAACTTGATTACAACCTTCTTGTTAGCCAGTTTTCCTCCATAGCTGTCTAGAAGGGTGAACTTAAAGTACCCGTCGCTTGGATAGGCTTTGATGCTAATATTGGAATATGAGAATTTGGTAACAACCATATGAGTCAGGCTGTTGGATGATGAATTGTGCAGCTTGTCGCCTTCGAAGCTGAAGCTGATAACATAATATCCCTTTAATCCACTGATAATGGCCTGGCCGTTACCATCAGTGACGATTGTATTTCTAACTCCATTCAAATCATAAGTCACGTTTGAATTTTTAATTGGAACATTGTTTGCTCCCAACAGGCTTATTATAATCTTTCCCTGTTCAATCTGACTTGAATCAATATTAATAGATGATAAAGCATTATTTGGGGCAGTTTCAACATCTCCTGCTTGTGATGCGTCTCCGCAAGCATAAGAAATCATTCCTTCGCTTAATGTATTTCCATTAATGCTGATTGGATTTGCCGGATTGAATAAAGAGGAATCCGATTTTATCTTGAGAACGGCAATGGATGAAGCATCAACACCCTCATCAACAGCAAAATTATTATTTTCTATAAGAATGGATGGAATATCGCTGAATCCCTCATCATCTTCGCAGGTTTCGATATAAGCGAAATTTGTATTGTCTGATGTGAAAATCACAGTAAGGTTTTCAAACTTGACACTGACAGGCCCTCCATTGGAAAGGGATATGATATTGAATATTGACTCAGCATTTGAAGCTGAACGAATGTATGCATCTGAGCCCCCTGCAAAAGTGAGGGACTTGGTAATGTTGATATCTGCCAAATCTGTGAAATTTGCATTGCCCAGATAAATTATCTGGCCGTCTTTCGCATTGTCAATAGCTGTTTGAATGTCAATTGTATTATCGTCGCTGGCATTAACATCAACAATTAATGTGAAAACATCAATATCATTCAATTTATACTCGTCACTTAAAGAAATTGACATGTTGCTTTCATAAGCATTGTGAAGGGAATATGAACTTCCATTGTTCTGATAGACTGAATTGTCCTTGAATTGATCAAAGCTGATCCAATAGGAGTAATTGCTTCCATTCACATCAATCTGGTTAAGTGAGAAGTAGTTATTATCCGCATTGAACCCTAGAACAATGCCTCTTGCAAGATAATTGCTCTTAACATCAATTATGTTGCCGCTTAATTCATTATTTTCGGATGTGAATTCATTTCTGCCTTCATTTGCTCCTAATATGCCGATTCCATAAACATAAGGGTCGTTTCCACTTACGCTGATATTGTTGAATGACACAATGTTGTTGCTGCAGTTGCAATGCAGGAACAGTCCTGCAATCGGATCAACAGTTTCATCATATGTAATCGGCTCTACTAAAGTGGAATTCACATGAATGTCATTATCTGTGATGTTGTTTAATGATGAATAAACAATGAATGCCCCGTAGGTCTTATACATTCCATAGGCCATGTATGTCTCATCATATGACTGGGATCCGTCGAATAGAACATTGAATCTTCCGATGAAAACATCGTTATGAGTGCCGTTGGTGCCGATGGAAATCATCTTATTACCAGATATTGTATTGTTGCTGCTGTGGAAAATTAATATAGGACTGGTTAAATAATCCCCCTTAGCTTCAAGAATATTGTTTGTTATTTTGGAATTTGTTACATTATAAAAGAGGATTGCAAAAGAGCTGAATTCGTCATCCATATAGATTTGAGTATTATTAACTGTCAAATTGTTTATATTGGATGCGTGAACGCCCCATTTATCAGTAGCATCCTTATTTGAGTTGTTAATGAATAAGTTATTTATAACAACATCTGATTCCTGAATAATGAAGCTGGTATTGAAAAGACGAGCATCTCTACCATTGATTGTTACTTTGGAGCTTATTTTCAGGGCTCCTTTGGATGTGAAATCATCAATGAAATATAAAATGGAGCCATCTGCAATTCTTCCAGACAAGCTTCCATCATTATTGAAATAGTCATAAAAATTATCTTCATCAATATAATAGATTGCTGCAATGCCTCTAGTGTAATTGATTATTTTGCCGTAAACCTCATTGTCATTTATGTAGAGGGAATCTATATCCAAAGCTCCGGAGGCATCAATAGCTATTTCGTTAACTATAATATCATTATTTGTAATGTTGATGTTTTTTGGATAACCGTTTGAAGATTTCTTAGTAAGCTTGATGCCAATATCATTTGTGGAAGTAATATTATTTGAGCTTATGTTTACAAAGCTTACTCCATCTTCCAGATTTATGCCTATTCCAGGAGCCTTAATGTCATTTCCGGAAATAAGAATATTGGTAAAGGAACCGATGAGATTGATTCCACCTCCGGTATTATTTTCAATGCGATTATCTGAAATTTCCACATTATTTCCTGAAATGGAAATGGCGGCCTCTTTAAAATTGGAATCATAAATGATGTTTTCCCTGACAATTGAACCTTTGCCTGCAATGATTGCGGGGTCTGCGCCTTGTTCATTAGCAGCGGTGCTTAAAAATGCTCCATGCATGTTGTAAAAAATATTTCCAACTGCGCTGTTGTTAACTCCGACAGCAGAAAATCCCCTGTACATATTATAAACAGTATTGTTCTTTACGGTAGTGTTGTAGGCCTGCAGTTGAATGGCATAGCAAAAGGATGAAGGCAAAGCGCGTGTTGAATGAATTGTGTTGTTGAATATATATGTATATCCGACTTTTCCATTCCATAAATAAATGCCGTTGTTGTCATCGCATGTTATATTATTGTCTGTAATATTGTTATAAAATGAATTGGTTACAACAATGTTTGAAGGGGATGAAGATTGGGATGGAGTTTTAATGGATGTCAAATCATTGCCCTGAATGATTGAAGAGTTTGTTAGATCCGCTCTTATAGGAAAAGAGTGGTAGCCTGCGGAACTTACAACATTATTTAAAATCTTAATGTTTTTTGTATTATACAAGTAAATGGCATAATGCTCACCCTCAGTGTTTGCGCTGTTATCAATTCTCAGATTGGATAGAGTGCTGCCTTCAGATCCGGCTATGAACCTGAAAACACAGTTTGTGAATGTGGCGCCGCTTGTGCTTGTAATTACAATATTGTTTTTATTGATTGTGAAGTATTTATTGGAAAAAGCACCTGTCAAGTCTATCTGGGATCCTGCTGAAACCTTGATGGTGCCGTTTTTGCTTGCATCAAAGTAAGTGGAATAATCGCTTTGGGAAACCTTTACGCCTAATACTTTATTTTCGTCTTCTTGTGATAATTCGCTTGAATCATCATCGCTAATTTGAGTTGTTAAGTCTTGTCCATAGTTTTCTAAAGTTTCAATATCCTGATTGGAATTTTTTAAATCATCAAAATCTGAATCTGCGGAAATAACATCAAGTCCGTCTAAAGCACTTAAATCATCTGATTCCCCATCAGCCGCACTTATTGAACCTATGCTTAAGGATATTAGCAAAATTAAAAATAATGAACATAATATTAATTTCCTGCCTTTGGAGTTCATTGAATCACGCCTCTTTATGAAATTTATTAAATAATCTCAAAAACAGCTGCTTCTTCATATTCCCCTTACTATAAATAAAACAGCCCATATTTATAAATATTATAATAAGTTTAAAAAATATAAAATATATTTGAGTTATTTATATCTATAAATTTTAATATTAATAAATCTAACTAAATAAAATTCAAAACATAAAACGGCAAAATTTAAAGAGTTTTATTGAAAAAAAGAATCTAAAAAATTCATGAATATATGAAAAAAGAAACTGGATAAAAAAAACAGCAAAAGATTTAAAAAGAGAATAAAAACATCAAAAAAGATTTAGAAAGAAAAAATATAAAATATAAAAAAAGTTAAGGATTTAAAAAATCCTTAAAATTTAAAGATATAATTTAAACATATCCTAACAAATAAAACCATTTAACTCCGAACAATTTCAATCATTCCTAATCAAATCTCAAAAATTAATAAGAATTTAGTCTTTAATAAAACATTGAATATAAATAATGATTTTTACTAAAACCTCTTTAATTATTATTTTAATAATCTCCAAGATATTTTTCATCTAATCCCAGACCAATACTGGAAAATGATTATCCAAGAGTTAAATGATTAGATAAAAATTATAAATGTTCGTCTTCTTCATCTTCCTTGGAAGCAAGGAAACTATAACAGAACAGAGCTCCAAAGAATAATAAAATCAATGGAACAGCATAAGGAGAGTATGCGCTTTCTGCACTTAAAGCATTAACTTCCTTAGCTATGATGCCTCCTGACTCGCCAGACTCTCCCGCATCTGAAGAACCATCGCCGGCAGCAGACAATGCATTAGCTATGCTGTTGGAAATTACATCACCAGCCGCGCTTGAACCACTTTCTTCGGAATTTCCTGAAAATGCAGAACTGCTGTTTGAGTATGCATTAGTTTTTTTAGGGGAATTTCCATCATTAGAATGCTTTTTGCCACTATTCTTGCCGTTGAACTTGGCATTGAATGAATCCCAGTCATAGTTCTCGCTTGATCCACCTGAATTGCCTGAGACAACGTTTTGGCCTGACAAGTCGCGGACCGCTCCATCACCAGAGGTTCCATTAGCGCTTAAGGAATTGTTTGCAATCGTATTCCCAGTTGAAGTGCCATCTATTTCAACCGCGTATTGGGAATTTGTAATGGCATTGTTGTTTCTAATGGTGTTCCTGTTGGAGCCTTCCTGCAGGGAGAATACAGTATCCTGAAGCTTGGCGGAATCAGGGTGCTCGTTAGCCATTACAGGATCGTTCTGCTTATCGGAATATATTATGAAGGTATTGTCCTCGATGTTGTTGTCGCTTGAAGCATACAAAGTCTGGGCTACAGTATAACTTCCAGTTGATTCAAGAGTGTTGTTGCTTACATTATTGCACCATGAGGAATACATTTCCATGCCGTAGTTGCCTGTTGCAGATGCTTTAATGACATTGTTTGTAATCTGAGAGAAGCCTGAAATCTCCATGTTCACCGCGTAAGTATAATTTATTGCCTTCATGTCCATGTCATTGCTATCAACAACAGTATTCATTGAATTGTGCCTTAAAATTAAAGCATTGACAAAATAATCTCCAATAAGAGTAATATTGTTTTTCTGGAACGTGTTGTTGTCTGCAGTGGTTGAAGACTTGCTTGTATCATCACCGGAACATCCTACGCCATACAGGAACGGATCATGGCCTGCAACATAAACATTGTTTTCGCTTATGTTGTTGTTATCTGAATCATAATAAATGTACAAGCCTATAAGAATATTTACAGACGGCTTATAAGGAGTTTGTATTCCTTCAACCTTGCTGGTTACATTTATGTCATTGTGAGTGAACTGATTGCTTGATGAGAAATCAAATATCACTCCATAGGTCTTGGACAATTCTGATATGCTGTGAACCCCGTCTATGCTGATGGTTTCATAATAGGGATATAATTCCCCGGTTCCAATTGCCTTTATTGAATTGTTGTCAAAGGTGGTATTGTGAACTTCATAGTTGAGAAGAGCAAATACCAGATTGTCTCCATCGCAGGTGACATTGTTGCTTGACACGTTTGAATTTCTTGAATCACACAGATAAATTCCATATGATGTGTTTTTGTCAAAAACGGAAATTCTATTGTTTGTTATGGTAGCATTGTCAGCTTCAAATACATAAATACCCCAGATGTTTTTATTGACATCGGTTCCATTATTTGCTATGGTCAGGTTGGATACCTTGCAGTTGGAAGCATAAATGCAGACAGTTGTGTCTTTAAGTTTGGCATTGTCTCCAATAATGCTTACTGACTTGTCAAGGATTATTTTTCCTTTTGAGGAGAATTCTCCTTTGAATACAAGTATGTCTGAATTGTTTATGAAGTCCTTTAAAGTTCCATCTGAATTGAAATAACTTGTGTAGTTGCTGTCAGTGACGACATATGTAATTCCAGACCCTTCAGACCCGGTCTCGCCTCCTGATGACGGATAAATGATCTTTCTGTTTAAAACTCTGTTATTCTCGCACAAGTACTCTTCAGAACTTTGAGAAAGATCTATTGCAACCTCATTTGAAGTATAGATTCTGTTGTTTTCTATAGTCACATTTGTAGGCTTTTTATAACGGGACTGGTAGATTACAGATATTCCCACACCATTTCCGCTTGCAGACCTGTTGTTTTCATCCACTGAATCTATATAGTTGTTTTGGATTACAACATTGTTCGGATACCCTGCAATGAGAATTCCAGTGCCTCCCCTGTACAATATTGTATTGTTTTCAACATAGAAATTGGAATGTCCTGCATCTCCACCGTCTTCTCCGCCGATTTTGATGCCGCTGCCGTTTCCTATTATTTCAATATAGTTTCCATAGCAGCTGGTATTGGTACCTACCAGAATTCCGGCTCCCAGAACAGCTTCGCAGTTGTAGATGCTGTTGTTTGCAACAATTGCATTGTTGGATGAGTAGATTGCATAATCCAGACCCATTCCCGCAGCATCACTGCTTAATGCAGCCCTGCCTGTGTTGTTGTAGATTTTGTTTGAGACTATGACATTATATCCGTCGGTAGCTGAGATTCCCCTGTAAAATCCATCAATTGTGTTATTGAAGATATAGTTGGATCTGCCCATTACATAAACAGCATATGCCCAGAAGGACACATTGTCAACAGTGGATCTGATTCTGTTGTTGGTGATATTGTTATAATCTGATGTGGAATGACCATAACATAGATACACACCATAGGAATCCTCCACCGTAACATCGTTATTGTCTATTGTATTGTAATAGGAATCCATAAGAGTTATGCCTGAGTGCTGCCAGCTGCTGTTGTCGCTAGTCTCCTTGTCAACATTATGGGCGAATCTGTTGGACACGACTGTTCTGATAGTGTTGTTTGCAACAGTGGAATACATGGTATTGCTTACAAGAGAAATAGGATATGAATTTGTTCCTGAAGAAAACAAATTGTTATCCACCACTTGAACATTAGTTGAAGCGTTTACAACAATCATCAGCTTCATGTCAATATTGCTGGTCATGTTCAATTTGGAAATGACCGCTGTGGAGTCCGTATTTGTGACATTGACAAATGTGACAAGGCAATCCATAAGATTGGAGTCTTCATTAACGCTTGTTACATTCAATGGAATGGCAAATATAAATGATTTATTTGTAAAATTACCGGATAAGTCAATAGTATCACCTATTGATACTAATGAGTTGTTTAAATTACCATTTTTGTCGAAATAGTCGGAGTATGTTTCTTCAGTTATTGTGTGAACAGAATTTGCTGATACAATATCAGAGCCATCGGATATTGTCAAATTATCTATATCTGATGCGGATAATGATGTTTCCTTAATATCTGAAATATCATTTTCATTAGCTGAAACTGCATTTTCCATATCTGAGAGAGATAAGGAATCGCCATCAGCCGGGGCATCACAAGATAAGAGAGTGCTGTTTAGTGATGTCACATCATCAATAGTAGAATCCACAGCACTAACAGCGCCTAATCCCATCAGCAAGGTTAGAATCACTAATAAACTAAAACAATACCTGCCAGCATTTTTCAACCAAAACACCTCCAGTAATTTTAACTCAACTTAATCAAAAAGAAATAAATTCCTCCAAGATTAAAATTATTTAAATTAGTTTAAAAAATCTAAAATAAAATTGAGTTATTTATATATATCTATTTTAATATTTATAAAGATTATTAAAAAAAAATCATTTAAAAAAAAAATCAAAAAAATTTCCAAACAACTAAGATTTTGACTGCACCCTATGGATTTATCAGCATGCTTTTCTATAGCAATGGCAGTATTGAATTAAAACAAAGAATCCTAACTAATAAAAATTATAGAAAAAGCTGAAAAATGAAAGAACTCAAAAAATAGTTGATTAAAAAAATGTAGAGATATAAAAAAATAAAAAAAGTAGAAAAGTAAAAAATTACTTTTCTTTAAATTCAACTTATTTTACGGTTAACTTACCTTTGAAGGTTTTTGCCTTGTTGAAGTTGTCACCTGCGAATTTAACAGTGTATTTGTATTTCTTAGCTTTCTTAGGTAATTTTACTTTGAAAGTTGCAATACCTTTGGCATTGGTTTTTGCCTTGTATGTTTTCTTGTTAATCTTGATAGTGACAGCTTTCTTCTTGAGAGCAGTTTTTCCGACTTTTAAGGTAATTTTGACCTTAGCCTTCTTAGCCTTGGATTTTTTAACCTTCTTGGTTTTAGCAGCTATTTTAACAGCATTCTTCTTGACTGTGAGCTTGCCTGTAGCAGAACTACCTAATAAGCCGGTTGCACCATTGAATGAAGCAACAAGACTTACAGTTCCGCCAGCCTTGTAAGGCACAGCAAGTGTTGCAACACCTTTATCATTGGTTTTAGCAGTCTTAAGAGCGCCGTTTACATAGACTTGTACGGTTTGACCAGCAACTGGGTTTCCATTTGCATCCTTGACAGTGATTGCAATGTTTTGAGTCTTGGATTTTCCGTTAGGATCAGCAGTTACTGTAGCGCTTTGAACAGTGATGGTTGTAGCCTTAGGAGCATATGGAAGGTCAGGATTTCCTTCTTTTTCAATATACTCTTTTACATAGTTGGAGCCAACCTTGGTATCACTGCTTGCACCATCAAGATCCATATTCTTTTGATTGCTGTTTATATAGTTTCCATTAATCTCAGCAGAAGCATTATTGGCCAATTTAATACCAGAATTACCAGTACCTATAGCATTAGCCATAGTTTCTGTGTTTTCATAATCACCAGCAGTCACATCAATACTGTTGCCTTCAATAACTGCACCAGTATCATAACCGGTACCAATTCCTATAGCACTAACACCGTCTACTGTAACATCATTATTTGAAATAATGGTGTTAGTGTTGAAAGAATTGGCAATACCAAATGCTGCTTGCTTACTAGTAGTGTCGATAACATTACCAGAAATTGTTATATCATTACAACCATCAACAGCAATACCAATAGAATCACCTGCATCATTAATAGTAGTAATTATATCATTATAAGTGACATTACAATTTGATACAGAAGTAAGGTAAATACCCTCAGCCATACCATTTGCTTGAACAACAATATTATTATCGGAAATGATAGAATCAATATTGACTAAGTTTCCCCATATACCCATAATATCTATACCGTATGCGGCATTCACACTAGTTACATTAATATTATTGGATGTGATTTTCATATGAGAAGCCGGACCATCTGACCAATCTCCTGCAGCAATAGCTGCATTATAATATCCAGTTGATTTGAATTGAATATTATTGTTAGTAATATTAATATTTTCAATTCCTGCAGCTAAAGTGATAATGTTGGATGCTCCATCATAAATAAATGTCAAGCCATCAATGCTGGAACCGCTTGCATCAGCAGTTAACTTAATTGTCACATCAGTCAATTTAGCACCAAGTGCGCCTTTGACATTAACTGGAGAACTGAAAGTCAGATCTTTATTGGATAAATCACCTAATGCAATATTCTCAGAATCATTAATATAATTGCCAGACTCATCGAAGTACTGGTCATAATTATCATTCTCAACAATTGCATAGACAGCAGATGCAGCATCTGTTTTTATATCTTGAGCAGTAGCACCGCTGACGGTTATGTCATTTGCCTTTTCATTAATATCGGATTGATATAAATTAATTCCGGCTGCAGTCTTGCCTTCAGCAGTAGTTGTTGCAGAAATAGTGTTTCCTTCCACATTGACATCATGAATATTATCTGTTCCGACGCCATAAACATTTCCACCGGTAGATTCTACTCCAATATCGTTGCCTGTTACTTTTGAATCTGTAACATGTGAAAGATAAATTCCTTCAACAAAGCCAGGTCCATTGATAGTTATCATATTATCTTTTACTAAAAGACCTGTAATTGCATCGCCGTCATAATTCCATGGATTACTATAGCAGTCAATACCATAAATATTAGCTGCATCACCGGAAATAGTGATTTCATTGTTGATTAATTTAATATCTGAGCTTACACCATTTTCTCCACCAACAATTCTAATACCCATAGCTGTAGCTTTAGCTGGAGAATCAGCAGTCACCCACTGAATGGAATTGTCTTCAAGAACAACATCTTGAATTCCTTCATCAAGAGTAAGGAGAAGTAGCAGCAGGAACATTGTCTAAAACTATCTTCAAGCCGGTTACATTGGAATCGCTTGCATCAGCAGTTAAAGTGATAGTTCCGTTAGTGATAACACTGGAATCATCTTTGGATTTAATGTTCAATGGCTGTGCAAAAATCATGTTCTTATTGGTCAATACGTCAACAAGAATAGTAGTGCCGTCTTCAGTTTCATAAACAAAGTTACCTTCTTCATCAAAGAGATATTGGTAAGTATCATCATTTACAATGATAGCTCCGTTCTCACTAATAACAAGATTGTTTTCAACGGTTGCAGACTCTGGAGTTTCTACTTCAATAGAAGTAATGGAGGAATCAAAGAATAAGTTTCCAGTAATTTCCACATTTTCACATTCTTTACCAGATGCATAACTGCTGCCAGTATCGTCAATTAATAAGATAGCAGTATTATGAACTCCAAAGGTGTCAACAGTTGTGATACCATCAATAGAACCGCCATTAGCAGTGATATTATTATCAGTTATCTTACTTTGAGTCAAGGATTGGCCGCCGATAGCAACAACACCACCATCAGATTCAACATCTACAATATTGTTTGAAATAATGATTTCAGATTCAGGGTAGGATATAGCTGTATCACTGTCCATATCCATCATAGCAGTACTGATTACAGTAATACCATAGACCATGTTCTTACCTTTAACAGCGAACTGGTTGTTTGTGATATTGATGTTGTTAGGTGGTCTGAACGGACTTGGTTCATAAGTAGACATGCTTGCCCAATAGGACATGTCTGCTATCTGTATGCCATAAGCATCACTGGAACCGGAGGAACTGACAACTACAATGTTATTGTCGATTTCAGAATTTTCAATATTGGACAAATACATAGCTTCAACAGTGTTTGAACCAGTTACAGCAATGTTGTTGTTTTTAATTTCTACAACAGAGTTGGCCTCGGAATAATGTCCGTTAGGGTAGGCCATTGCAACAATACCATATAAATAATCAGCATCACCATTCATGTCAATTAAATTATTGTAGATGGCGATGTTTTTAGAATAGCCTACAATTGAAATACCACTAACTGAATCTTCACTTGTATCTGTATCTACGGTTATTTGGTTGTCTTCGATTTTAACATTATCAATACCATCTCCGATGACTATGGCATTCTTGTTAAAATTATCAAATGTTAAACCAGTGATAATTGAATTGCTAGCATCTCCATTTAAAGTAATAGTGCTGTTAACAAGTATACCTTCACCATTCCCTGTAATAGTAACTGGTTTATTTACATTTAAATTTTTCTCAGATAAAGTACCAACCACTATGATGTCATTGTCTGAAACTGTGTCCAGTATTCCATTTTCATCGAAATAATCAGCATAATTTTCATCATTGACATTTATAGTCTTTGGTTCTCCAACTGGATCTTCGCCGACCGCATCATCTGCAGCATCATCTGCTGCAGAAACATCATTTATGTCTGAATCAGCCGTTGCAACAGTTAAGTCACTGTCATCAGCGCTTATTGTCGCATCATCTACAGATTCAGCGCTTACAGCCCCGACAGCTAAAATGGATATGATCATAATAGCTAAAAGCAGGGTTATCTTATTAAATTTCATAAAAAATTACCTCTTATAATATTTCATGTAATATAACAATATTTTTAGAAAACTAATGAATGAATAAAATTTGTTTGATTGACAATATTTAAAACAAAATTATACTCAATCCATAATATGCATTAAAATTAATATTTTAATGACTATATATTTATATAATCTTATTAAAAAGTTTTACTATAATTGAAAAATTATAAATTATAATTTAAAAAAATAATATGGCAAACTTATAAAAATATAAAGTAAAAAAAAGAACATTATTAAAATTTGAATAAAAAAATAGAAATAACCTAAAAAATATTCAAAACTACAAAAAAGAAAAAATGGAGATTATATAACGATTGTTATACTGAGAGCGATAAAAAAATAGCAGGGCCTAGATTTGAACTAGGGCTCTCGGGGTTATGAGCCCCGCGG
>CADAAJ010000051.1 GCA_902785855.1 uncultured Methanobrevibacter sp.
GGTGCAAGTGATGTGTCTGTAATACCAACTATTATGAAGAAAAACCGTCAGGGAAGTCTCATAAAAGTAATTACTCCACGAAAAAACAGAGAAAAACTTCTTGATGTTATGTTTGAAGAAACCGGAAGTTTAGGAATCAGAATCATTCCATCACTTCACCGTGGAATTGCTAAAAGAGAATTTGAAAAAAAGACATTCAACATAAACGGCAAAGATTATGAAGTAACATTTAAAATAGGTTATGTTAACGGAGATATAATTTCAAAAAGACCTGAATATGAAGATTTAAAAAGAATTGCTAAAGATACTGGTTTGGGATTACTTAAAGTTAAGGAGCTGATTAAATGAAAAAGGCAATTTCTGTATTTTCAGGAGGTCTTGACTGTACTGTTGCAACAAGTGTTTATGCACAGGAATATGAAATTCATGCAATAACATTTAATTATGGTCAAAAGGCATTTGCACAAGAATTAAAAGCATCAAAAAGAATATGTGAAAAAATGGGATGGAGTCATGAGGTAATTGAACTTGACTGGTTAGATAAAATCAGTAATTCCAGTTTAAATAGTGATGAAGATATTATTGAAGTTGATGTTAATGATTTGGATGATTTAAAAAAAAGCAGTAAAAGTGCGGAAAATGTTTGGGTTCCTGCAAGAAATACTGTATTCACCTCAATTGCCCTTTCATATGCAGAAAGTATTGGTGCTGATATAATAATTGTCGGATGGAACGAAGAAGAAGGAGCAACATTTCCAGATAATTCAAAAGAATATTTAAATAAATTTAATGAACTTATAGATGTTGCATCACCAGATAATATAAAAATTGAAGCACCTGCGATTGATTTAAATAAGGAGGAAATTGTAAAATTAGGCTTAAGTGTTGGTGCTCCAATTAAAGAAAGCTATTCATGTTACAAAGGAGAAGACAAACCTTGTGGTGTTTGTGAAAGTTGCCTTAGACGTGAACGTGCTTTTAAAAAATTAGGAATATGATTAAATTAATCATATTTATTCAATTCTTTTTTCCAAGAAGCATTATCCAATGACATATCCTCAACCATCATATCACGAGCATGCACAACAGATGTAAATACTTCATCTACTGCTTTAGCTGATCTATCATAATTTGCAATTCTTGATTTTGAAAATCCGAATTGTGATGCTTCAGAATATGAATCAATTTCTGCTCCAAGATATATAAATTCCCAGTCATGTTTGTCAATCATTTCTTTAATCTGTTTTTTTGAAAATTCAACAGATGCATTTTCATATCCGTCAGTCATTATCACAACTAATGCTTTACCGTCTATTTTTCTTTCAAATGAAGTTATGGTTTTTCCTATTGCATCAAGTAATGCAGTAGATCCTCTTGGCCAGTATTCTTTTTCTGTTAGTTTTTCTACTTTGTTAATTTCTTTTCTTTCATATAAAATTTCATAGTCATTGTCAAAAAGAATTGTGGTTACATAAGTGTTTATGTCTTTGTCTTTTTCTTTTTCAATGAATGAGTTAAATCCTCCGATTGTATCTTCACTAAATCCAGTCATTGATCCGCTACGGTCCATTATGAATATTATATCCATTTCATCATTTGGTTTTTTATCCATACATATCACATCCAAAAATTGTTATTACTTTGTGTGTATTTACACACAATATATTAACAAGAAGTAGTATAAATATTTATCGGAAAAATAAGTTTATAATTTTTTTAAAACATCCAAACCTTCACCCGAAAGACGATAAAGACGACCTTTCCTTTGGCGAGGATTGATACATTCAACAAGATTGTTCTTTTTTAAATCAGACAAAACATTAGAAATATGATTAGGTAAAATATCACTATCAGATGCAATTTTAGTTGGAACTTTAACATCTTCACCAATAGTTTTTAAAACACGACGACGATATGATGAATTATTAACATAATCAACTTTATTTTGCAAATTATCACCTTAAAGTTTATTACCACAGTTCATACAAAATGAATCCCCTGCATTATATGAAAATCCGCATTTAGGACATTTATACTCAACTTCAAATGGAGAACCGCAGTTAGAGCAAAATTTATCACCAACATGAGCCTGAGCACCACAGTTTTGACAATACTGAATATCATCACCAATCTCATGAGTATTTTTAAATTGATCTTTAGGAGTTGGAGTTTCATCCAAAACAGGTTTTGAGTAAAAATCCTTCTGATTTTCAATTTCAACAATCAGTTCATTCATAACAGCTATTCTTTTTGAATCAGCAGGATGTGTTGAAAAAAAGTCATGTTCATTAGAATTATGAGCAGACATTGCCTGCCAGAATGCAGGAATCGGAGATATATCATAACCTGCCCAATGAATAATCATCATCCCAAGTTTATCTGCTTCAAGTTCCTGGTCCCTTCCCCAAGGGTCTAAAAGTAAAAATTTAGAACCAATAGATGCAATATTAGTAGCAGCACGAGTAAGACTTCCAATACCTCCCAAACCAACCAAATCCAAAGCAAAACTACCAAACCATGCTGCTGAAGTCACGGCATTCTGTGCATTTTGAGCACTGACTTTTGTCCTTGAATGGTCAAGAAGTGCATGAGCCATTTCATGGCCTAAAATAAAAGCAATCTTATCTTCACTATCAGCAACAGAAAACATGCCTGAAAACATTACAATTTTACCTCCAGGCATACAGAATGCATTTACAGTATTATCTGCAACAAGATGAAAATCCCAGTCATAATAATCTTCAACATAATCAAGACGATTAATTTTGGATAAAAAATCATTTACAGCATTGATTAATTTGACTGCAACATTTAAAACCAGTTGCCCTTCAGCAGTATTATCAAGAAGCTGTGAATTATTAATCAATTGATAATACTCATTATAAGACTCCTGGAGAAACTGATCATCATTAACCATGTCAAAATGTTCTTTTCCAGTAAATGGATTTAGTGCACTTCTATCATCTTTTGCCATAGTTAATTATATTAATACTTTGTGTATAAAAACTTTTAGGAAAATGAATTTTTTCCAGAAAAAAAAAACAATTTAAATCCAAATTTAGAATTAAAAAAATAGAAATAGAGAATATAATTCTCTATTTTTTAATAGCATTAAAGTATTTTCCTTTAAATTTAATTAATACTTTTTTACCTGCCAAATCCCCAATATTTTTATTAAAATTAATTTGTATTAAAAAAATAAAAGAGATTATTAGCTGTTGTGACGTAATTTTAATAATTTTAAAATCAATCTGTTAAGGTTTATAATAATAAGTTTTAATTTAATAAATATTTAAAATTTATTAAACAAAATGAACAATAATTTCAAAACTTTTTTTTATATGTTAATAATATATTAAATACTATGAAAAAAGCATTGTTTATAATTTTAATAACATTATTCCTATTGAATTTTGGATATGCATCAAATCAAAGTGTAAATATCAATGGAATTGATTTTAAAATACCTGAAAAATATCAGGACGGAAAAACAGATGATAACGGATATTACTTTGAAAATATATTTTCGATTAGATGTATTGACGATAAAATTGGAAATTCAATGGGTTTATGGGACAGCGAAGCAGATTATAAAAATGACTTAAATATTAAAAAGCATCCAGTCAGACATTACATCCAATACAATAAATATGTTAATGGAAATCATTCACACCTATATTTTGCCTCAGGAAATTCTGTATATGAAATAAGTTGGGTTGGTGAAAATATAACTTCAGATATTAAACAATTAATAGAAAATACTCCTGAAAGTAATATTGATGATAAAAACTTTTATATTACTTTAGATAATGAAATTAAAGAATATAAAAATGAAAAAATTAATAAATTAAATCAAGAAAATGAATATTTTAAAAGTCCCGAAGTATCCTCAGATGATTCAAGAATTAAAGAAATTTTACTTTCATATTACTCAAATTCATAATTAATCGTATCGCCCCCACATGAAACAGAATATTTCACACAACCAACTTCAAATTCTTTTTCAAATTTTGAAATCTGACTATTAGCTAATTTTTTTGCACGAATTGAAATTTTAGAAGATATTGTAGTTAATGATACTGGAAATTCATTTTCATCAAGCCAATTTAAAAGATAAGCCTTAAATTCCCTAATCAATGTATGATTACAAACATATTCAAATATTTTAGAATTATCCCTTTCATGAAAAGTAACTTCATTAAGAGAAATTTCACAGTTAAAATCTTTTTTAAATTCTTCAATGTGTTTTTCAGACAGTTTTTGGAAAATACAAATGTAAACTGAATCTACAACATAAATAAAATCCACATCATAATCTCTATCTTCAAGCCATAACCTAATCTTTGGAACAACAATATTTACCGGATTTTTAATAATAACAACCCCAAAATATATTTAATTAAAAATAAGTTATGTAAATAGTAATATTTAAATATAACTGGTTGTATGAGGTTATAAAATTGTTCTGACTTCGCAATATTGTTTTAATATAATTTAGCCAATGATTAATCCTTTACAAAATAAGAATAAAGTTCATCTTTAACTTCACAATCAATTTCAAAAATAAAGTTTACAATTGGCTGAGATTTATCATTGATTTGTCTAAACTTCTGTTCATAACTACGAGGTGTTAATTTACCGATATAGTAAAATTCAATACCTTCATCATTACTTTTCTGGATAAATAATTCAACATCAATACCTTTATAGTTAACTAAAGGCTCTAACTCTTTTGAGGTTATTCTTCGATTATTTCTACTCATCCAACTAAATACAGTTTTTGATATGAAATGATCTTCATAGTTTATAGTTTCAGATATATCCTCAGATTTATTATAAGTTACAAATATCGGACAGGTATCATATTTGATTTTATAACCACCTATATTTTGACCA
Source organism: uncultured Methanobrevibacter sp. (assembly GCA_902785855.1). GTDB lineage: Archaea > Methanobacteriota > Methanobacteria > Methanobacteriales > Methanobacteriaceae > Methanocatella. Next base: position 4,897 of record CADAAJ010000051.1, read on the forward strand.
TTCATATAATAATCCCAGTTTAAAAGTCTTAAAACATCTTCACGAGAGTACTTTTCATATAATTTAAAATTATTCGAACTGTGATAGTTATGTTCATATTTAAAAAGTGCATATTTTAAAGCGTCATTTAAATGATTTAAGAAAATTTGATTAGTTAAAGCCTCTTTAAAAGATTTAGATATTTCAAATTTAAAATCCTTATTATTTTTTAAATCTCTAAAGATTTCATCTGAGAAATTAAAGAATAAATTTTCTGCCTTATCAACAATTTTTTCAATAGTATTTGCCTGATAGCCTTCCCCTTTTTCTTTTTTATAAAAATTAAGAGATAAAAAATTAATAGCTCCTTTAATTGATTCAAACTGATTAGATAAATTAAAATTATCTTTTAAACATTTTTCAATTTGTGAAACAGTGAAATATTTATTGTATTTCAAACATTCAAGAATTATTATCTCATGAGGCCTTATTCCTTTAAGTAATTTTTTTGATATGAATTTAAGATGATTTAAGTTTTCAATGTGTGAGGTATAGTCCTCATCTATTTCTTTTAAAAAATTGTGATATGTTGGAAAATCTTTGTGATTTAGAATCAATTCAGGATTGAATTCTGCATTAACAGCAAAGTCATATAAATAAGGAATTCGTCCCAACTTATATTTTAATTGATTATATTTTTCTTTAAACAATGCTTTTTTTGAAAATGAAGTATTATTAATTGATTCATATATACGCTTACGTGAAATTTCATCAAAGTTGATTGAAGATGCACCCGGAATAATTTTATTTCCCTCAATCAAATATTTTCTGATTCTGTCTTTATCATAAGATCTGTCTCCTGAAAGAGCTATAGGAATCATGAAATTATTTTTATAGTTTCCAATGAAATCCAAAATAACAACAAACTCCTTATTTTTATATTTCCTCAAACCTCTTCCCAACTGCTGAATAAAAATAATTGGAGACTCAGTAGGTCTTACAAGTAAAACCTGATTTATTTCAGGAATATCCACACCTTCATTAAAAATATCAACAGTGAAAATAAATTCTATCTTATCCGGATTATCATCATTAGTCAGCCTGTCAATTGCATCCAAACGCATATCCTGAGAATCTCCACCAGTTAAAACAACTGATTTATAACCTTTTTTATTAAATTCATCAGATAAAAGTTGGGCTTCTTTTTTTCTTGAACAAAATACCAATGCTTTTCTTCGGTCCCCAGAATATCCGTAAAAATTAGCTTTTTTAATTAAATAATCAACACGCTCATCACTTGCCAATAAATTAAAATCAGTAAAATTATCATCTACAGTACTGTCTTCAAATTCCACATCACTTATTCCAAAATAATGGAAAGGACATAAAAGATTTTCCTCTAAAGCTTCCTGCAGTCTGATTTCATGAGCAATATTATTGTCAAACAAATCATAAATGTTAAAACCATCGGTTCTTTCAGGAGATGCAGTCATACCCAGCCAGAACTTAGGTTTGAAATAATTAAAAATCTTTTGATAGCTTAAAGCACCTGCTTTGTGAACTTCATCAATAATAATATAGTCAAAATGATTTGAACTATACTGAGTGAAAACATCATCTTTTGACATAGTCTGAATTGTTGAAAAGACATAGTTTTTATCAAAGTCTTTAAAATTACCAGATACAAGACCGAAATTTTCATGGTCTTTAAAAACGTTTTTATAAGCTTCAACTGATTGCTTTGCAATTTGTTCTCTGTGAACTAAGAATAAAAATCTTTTAGGTTTGAAATCCTTAACTGCAAAAGCAGAAGCATATGTTTTACCAGTACCAGTAGCTGATACAAGAATAGCTCTGTTTTCACCTTGTTTAATGAGATTTCTTAAATTATCAAGAAATTCTTCCTGCATAATATTTGGAGTTAAATCTCTGATATTCTTTTCTTTTAATTGACGAGTGACATCACGAATATGTTTGAAATTTTTATTATCTTCATAAATCTTTTCATAAGCAGGTAAAACATCACATAAATCACTAGCACTATCCCATAAAAGATTAAATTCACTAACCAAATCAGATAACATTTCACCTTCACTTAAAGCAGTAAATTCAACATTCCACTCCTTGTTAACTGAAAGTGCATTCATAGTCAAATTGGAACTGCCAACAATAGCTTTAAAACCATCATCCTTTTTAAAAATATAACCTTTAGTGTGAAAACCTTCATTTTCATGAGAATATAATTTAATTTCAATATTACTAAATTCTTGAAGTTTTCTTAAAGCTTTAGGTTCTGTAAAATACAAATAATCAGTAGTTAATATTTTACCACGAATATTATTCTCTTCAAGATATTTGAACTCTTCTAAAAGAGGAGTAATACCACTTAATGTGATAAAAGCAGATGAGAAAACAAACTCGCTGCAGCTTCTAAGTTCATCCCTAATAGAGTTAATAACTTTATTTTGCCCATCATTATAGAGTAATTTAGGTCTAAAATCACTATGAGAACTAAACTCATCACTAACAAATGCAGTTTTTGCTCCCTTAACGATTTCAGACGGATCCATAATTACTCTTCCTTACTTAAATGCTTGATTAATTCATCTAATTTATTAATTTGAAGTTGAAATTCCTCTTCTCTTGGAGTTCCTTTAACTTTGTCCAACTTAAGCAAAAGTTCTTCTCTTTTCTGTTTTGCAAGTATTAATCTGTTCATACTAATCATCCATAGTTTCTTTTAAATAATCAATAATTGTAATATCAGCAGGAATCCAGTTAACATCATCTAACTGACTTTTGCTAAGCCATCTGGCATCATTATGCTCAAGAAGTTTTGGAGTTCCACTAACAATAACAGCTTCAAAACAGGACATTTTAAGATAAAAAGAAGGATACTGATATTCTAAATCCAAAGCAAATTTAGTAGGTTTAATAGTACAATCAAGTTCCTCTTTAATTTCACGAATTAAAGCATCTTCCTTAGTTTCATTATTTTCTATTTTTCCACCAGGAAATTCCCACATGTTAATAAATTCGCCATATCCTCTTTTAGTGGCGAGGATTTTATTATCCTTTTTGATAATAGCTGCAACAACATTTAAAGTTTTCATAAAGTTTCTCCTTAATTTAATATTTAGCAGCTTACGTTATAAATGTTATTTAAAAACAGATTAGAATATTAATAATTTAAACTATTAAAATCCAATGTAATTAAACCCTGATGATATAATAATGCCTTAACAACTTGTTTAATGAATATTTCAAGCTCATCTTCTTCATTATCATCATTTCCAGGAGTTAAACAAAATGCCCCAACTGATGGAATAACAGTATTTGATTCATAAAATCTTTTAGTTACATCCCCCGGATATAAAACATAAGCCCCTTCTGTATCCAAAATAGAATCTTTATAAGTATGCATTTTATAAATATCTCCATCTTTAAACAACTTACTTTTTTCCTCAAGAGAATCTCTTTTTTTAATTTCAGCATCCAAATTATCTTCAGCACCTATTTTATCAAAATCTTTAATTATTTCAAGTTCAGACCGGTATTTAGCATCAAAATGAACATAATTTATACTTTCATTAATTTTAACCAACAAAGTATAATCTGGCTTAAATGGAAGAGAATAAGAACGATATTTAGAATTATCTGAAAATCTTAAATTGTAAAATAACTCCATTTCAATATCATACCCGTATAAATTAAGTTTAAAATACTTTGCTGATTGAATGCCTTTTTTTATACCAATTGACCAATTATCTTTATTAATAATGAAAACATCTTCAAAATCTATTTTAACAATACTTAATTCATTTAAAACTTTCAATAGCTTAAAATAACACCAGTATTCATATAATTCCGATAATTTTTTCTCAAAACCTTTAAATTGATCATTGACTTCATTCCAACTTAACCTAAATGAAAATTCAAGCATTAAAAAATAGTGAAAAATATCTCTGTAACCTTCTTTTTTATGTAAAATCTGAGAATTAAAAGGAACAAAGTCCATTGAAGAAATATTACTAAAAAATTTATTTGAAAGATAATATTCAATTTCATCCATAAAATAAATTAATTTATCTTTGATATAACCTTCATTAGAATTTTTTAATAATTTACTCACCAAATCCCCAATCAATTCTAAGAAATATTTAAAAAATTGATTTTCTGGAATATCAATAATATCTTCATGTTTAATTTGCTCAATTTCATAAGGCAGATAACCATTTAATTTATCAACAATCTTTAAATTAGAATCTGATTTAAAAAAATGATTAGGTTTTGATATAATATTTTTTAATGTATTTTGATCAATATTTGATGCAAATGATATTGGAATAATTTCATTATGATTTTTTAGTTGTGAATGCAAGTTTTTAGATAAATACTCAAATATTGAAGGTAAATTATCTTGCCTGAATAAATATTCCAAAAACATGAAATCTTCATAATATGTTTCTTTATTTGAATAATCAATTTCAAACTCTTGATATAAAGGAGAATTAACTTCAAAAATCAAACTTAAAGAATGTTGTGATAAATCCGCTATCATAGCAGAATATTGATTAAAATAATCCATTTTTTTAGATCTAACTTCAATTGGAATTTTATTCGAAGAAATTCCATTTTTTCTAATATCTAAAAAAGATTTCCCAACATAACTTCTAAAATTTAAAGTTCCTGCAATTTTATAACTATTATCATCACCTAATGAAAATCTAAACTGTTTAAAATGATTATCATTCATTTTAATTAATGAATATAATATATCATAACTAGCTTTAACATCATCAGATTCAAAAAGAATTTGATATTCAGTTTCTTCTAAAAACATCAATTTAGCAAAATTAGATCCAATATTCGGACAATATTGAATAGGAGTTACATTATCCGGTTTATCAACAATTGGAATATTAATTAAAGAAAGTGAACCAAATTTATTGATGATAGATTCCTCTCCATCATTATAATCAAGAGAACTGACAGTTAATTTTCCCAATTCATTAGAATATTCATCAATTAATTGAATAATAACTTTTTGTTCTATCATTTAAATCTTAATTAATAAAAGAAACATATCTTTGATTTGATAATACTTTAGCCATTTCATGAAGTTTTAAAGCTGATGTATGATATCTAAACTGATTATTTTCATCATTAAAATTTTTAGGATTTTCATTATTGTTTCTATTTTCCAAACAAAGATTAAATAAATCAGTTAAAACATTACCAATTGCTTTTTCAGATCCATGGAGCTTTGGAAGAATTTTTTGCTTAATTTGTGCATCAAAATATCTTTTCCAATTATTCCATTCATCAGGAGAATTTTCATATTTCCATGCAACAACCATAAATCTTAAAATTTCATTAATTACCCTAAAACCAAAATCAAATCCGGAACCTTTTAAAGCTTCTTGGAAAATTGAAAGTTCAAAAGCTAATGTGTCCCATAAATTTTCCCCATCACTAAAAATTTGAGAAAAAATCTCTTTTAATTCTGAAATATTTAAATTAGAGATATTTGAGTCCAATAATGGAGATTGTAAATATTCAATGTCCCCTTCAAAATCATTAATGTTCATATTTAATAACATATAATCCGAAGCACTTACAGTATCAAATTCAATTGTATTTGCCCGGTCTAATACTTTAGGAGAAAACATATATGTTGTCTCATCAACATTAACTGTACCAATGATAAATAAATTTTCAGGCAAGGTTAATGTTTCATCTATACCATATAATGGAATTCCTTCACCACTTTCAATTGAGGATAAAAAATCAGCAAAATACCTTTCAACATGAGACAAATTCATTTCATCCAAAATTAAAAAGTAAGGATTGTCTAAATCATCTTGTGCACGTTTAATTAATTCATAAGCCGGAGTTGACTGATAATCTTCAGTAATTACATTATAATAGCCAACAATATTTGTATTATCTGTCCAATTAGCACCAACAGGCACAATCTGATATCTGGAATTAATGAAAAAATCAGCTAAAGTCATGTTTTCATTTTTTGATTTATCACAATTAAATTGAGGTTTAAAACTATCAAAATCAAAACTGTCAATTTTAAGTTCAACATTAACTTTTTTGTCTATATTATTTTCCAGATAATTCTGTAATTTATTATTTGGTTTGTAACTAATTCTAGGAACTATTCTAATATTAGCTTTTGAATCAATATCATTTACTTTAATATTACATTGCACATATCCTTGATTAAAAGGCAAATATTTAAAGATATCTTTATTTAAAACCCATTGTCTCTTATTCGCAGCAGTTTTATTAGATTTCTGTACAATATTAATAGAACCATCTTTGATTTCATCATAATCAGAAAATAACTTTTTAATATCTGAACAGTTAATCTTTAAATCTACAATAGATTTTTCATTTTTTTCATATAATTTTTTAAAATAACCAATTAATTCTTCATTAGAATAATATAATTGAGTTCCAACATCAATATGGGCAGAAGCATGAATGCCATCAACAAACATATCACAATTTATTTCACAATTACGAATGGGAAGAATTTTTTCAACATCATCTTTAGCAAGTGTCCATCCCATATTTTTCCATGAAGAAAAATTAGTTTTAGCTTTTACTGTAACATAATTATCCTCATCAGATTTAATAGAATGAAAATTATCCTCATCTGAAATAAACTTAGCAAATAATTGGGATAATTTTGTCTTACCAGTACCTGAATTTCCAGTCAATATTTCAAATGGTTTTACTTTTAAAGATAAAAGGTAATTTTCAATTAAATCTTTATCAAAGTAATAACCATTAGATATTAAATATTTATAAAATGAATTAACCTGTTCTTCACCAGACATATTTAAAACCTATTTACCTCAATTTTATAAAATGACATCAATATCATGTAATTAATACAATTTATATATATTACAATATTAAAAAATGTCGATCCAAAATAGAAAAGTTCAAATTTTGATGCCACACCAATATAACAAATACAAATCTCAAATATCCAATTAAAAATATTTATACAACCTCACTCAAAAATATATGGTATGTTATAATTCTTATAACTGTCTTTACAAATTCATTGGATCAGGGGGTGAAAATATAAAAAAGCGAATATTTGTAATTCTTATCTTTTTAACTTTTTTCCTGTGCTGTAATTTTGCATTTGCAGGTGATGTAAATGAAACTTTATCTAACAGCCATGATAATTTATTAACTGAATCGAATTCCTTTAAAGATATTCAGGATTTGGTTGATAATGCTGATACTGGAAGTACCGTATTTCTTAATGGTAAAACATACACAGGTAACGGAACTCAAATTACACTTAACAAACCAATAATCATTGACGGAGCATCACCACAAAATGCCAATCAGAAATCTATACTTGATGGAAATTTTTCATCAAGAATATTATTGATTAGTGGTACTTATAATATTACTTTAAAAAATATTATTTTCCAAAATGCGAAAGTTAATGGTAACGGTTATGGTATTTATCAAAATACAGGTAATTTGACAGTTAAAAACTGTGAATTTAGAGATATTAGCAATACTATTACTAGAGCAACAGATGGAGGAGTTATCCGCAGTGGTGCAAATTCCAACATTTATTTGGAGAATGTTAAAGCATATAATATTTTCCTGAAATCATCAAATTACATTGACGG
>CADAAJ010000052.1 GCA_902785855.1 uncultured Methanobrevibacter sp.
ATATATATAATAAATATATGTAAATTTCAAATAATTTTCATAATATTTTTAAATGAATGAAATAAGATTTTTATCTAAATATCTTCCAATATAAAGGAGGTGAAACGATGAATAATTCAAATATTATAGTATCCATCATAATTGTTTTAAGCATAGCAGCAGGAGTAACCGTTTATGGATTAAACGAAGGAGATAATGCTGTATTTAGTGATTTAACTGGATTTACACCAGCCAGTTCTGATTCTGGAAGCAATGGTCTCGGAGATTTAATATCTAATGATTCAAATCAACAAAATTCAGGTATGAACGGAGTAAGCTCTCCTTCCAGTAGTGGAAGCAGTTCAAGTGGAAGCAGTTCAAGTGGAAGCAGTTCAAGTGGAAGCAGCTCCAACGGCGGAAGCGGTTCTGGTTCAAGTTCAAGTGGCGGATCAGGATCCGGCGGTTCTGGAAGTTCAGGAGGTTCACAAACTCCAACTAAAATCAGTTCCTCTCAAGCAAAATCCATAGCTAGCGGATTCATTGAAGAAGATGGAGCATACGTCAGCAATGTTAAAGATGACGGAAGCATGTACATCTGTTATATATCAGACGCTAATGGAGAAGTTGTTGATGCTATTGGAATCAGTTATAGTGGAGAGAACTTAGGAAAAGTATAAAATTTCAAGTAAGAATATATTCAATATATTCTTTTATACTTTTAATTTTGAAAAATAAAACTATTTTTAAACTATTTAAATACTATAAGCTACTATTTTTAAACTATTTAAATACTATAAGCTACTATTTTTAAGCTATTTAAATTAATTCAAATCAGACAGGTCGACAATCTTATTTAAATAACGATACAAATCTCTTAAATTATCAAACGATACAAATCTCTTAAATTATCAAAGAATAGTCTTAAATACGAATAAACATTCAAAAAGTCCTTTTTTAAATTGTCTCCAATGTAATATTCTTCATAAAATTCGCCTAAATGATTATATATGACTGAACTACTTTATAAATTTTTACCGAACTACTTTTGACAAATCGCCCGAACTACTTTTATAAAATTTACGGAACTACTTTTCATAATTTAATTTTACAATTTTTCCAAGTTTTACTTCACAATTTCTCCAACTGAAGTATTTAAAAACAAGGAATTAGTATGATATTAATTATATTCCAATACATTGTTGATGGTAATGTTTACATTAATGTCTTCAGCAGGAGCATTATAAACATAAATATCTAATTTTAAAAAAGTATTAATTCCCTGTTCTGGTGAAACTGCAATTGATTTAGCATTTCAATCTTAGTGAAATGTTTATATACTATGAGGTTTATAGTAGTATTAAAAACAAAACCGACTAAAAGTCGAAAAACTATTGACAAGAATATTAGTTAATTATAGTATAAAAACTCTTTTTTGGAGGCAAATATGAAAAAAGGTGAAAAAAGGAAAAAAATGCTGTTGAAGATAGGTTATGACATGTTTATCACACGAGGATATGAGAACACCAGTGTTGACGAAATCATAGAAAAAGCACAAATAGCTAAAGGCACATACTACTACTATTTCCAAAGCAAAGAACAGATGCTTGAAGAAGTCATAGACATGATGATTGATAGTGAGACCGAAATGGCGAAACAGATTATCCAAACTGATATTCCCGTACCTCAAAAAATAATCGGGATACTTACATCAATGAAACCTACCGAAGCAGAACAGCCCATAAAGAACACACTTTTCAAGGGAGAAAATGTGTTAATGCACCATAAGGTTAGAAATAAACTGATTGATACCCTTACCCCGCTTTTATCCGAAGTCATAAAAGAGGGAGTGGACGAAGGGATCTTTAAATGCGACAATATAACCGAGCGCGTTAAGATGCTCCTCATCCTCAGCGATGGCACCTTTAATGAAGGCGCATTCAGTGAACAGGACATTCACGTCTTTATAGACATAACTGAAAAACTTCTGGGGGCAAAAAACGGAACAATGAGTTTCATTTACGACCTGATTGACAAAAGTGATATGGAGGCAGTAGAATGAACAATACAGAACACTACAAATATAAACCTGTTCTCTTTTTTGCTCTGGCATATGTTTTTACATGGATATTTTGGATTCCTGCAATCTTTTTGCCGGAAAGCATCAGCCCATTGCTCATGCTGATAGGCCTTATGGCTCCAGCTATTGTGTCTACAGTTTTCATTATGGTGTCAGACTCAGATCTGCTTAAGCAGGACTTTAAGAATAAGATTATCGGTTTTTACAAAGTAAAATGGCTGAATGTAGTTTGGGCTGTGATTGTATTTGCAATAGTAATAGTCTGTTCTATCCTCTTGTCTCTAGCCTTTGGACAGCCACTTAGCCAGTTTTCCTTTACCGAAAGCTTTTCTTTTACTGGTGTTGGAATAGCCGGAGCATTCATTACAATTACTGTTGCTTCAATAATTGAGGAAGTGGGATGGAAAGGATACTGTGAGGATTCTATTGGTAACTATATGAACTGGTTTTGGGAATCAATGATTTTTGGAGTGCTATGGTCTTTCTGGCATTTTCCTTTAATCTTTATTTCAGGAACATATCAGGCAGGACTTATGGTTAATCCCCTTTATGTGATAAACTTTTTTGTAAGCGGAATCCCTATGGGATTTGTCATTACATGGGTCTATCTTGAAAGCGACCGTTCGATATTGGCTTGCATGATATTCCATCTATTCGTCAATTTCATGCAGGAGAAAATAGCTTTGACTCCTGAAACAAAGTGTCTGGAGACAATAGTGATAACAGTGGTTGCAATTATTATAGTCATGGCTAAAAAAGACATGTTCTTTGAAACTCGTCATGTCGGAAGACTGCTTGAATACACTTACAAGCAGTAACCGTATTTTACATAAAATGGATGTTTCCATACTATTAAGTCAATTTTAAACTCAATAATTGATTTCGTATAGATTGTCTCGCATTATCGTTTCCATACTATTAAGTCAATTTTAAACATGAACAAGCTTACATCATCGCTTTATTATTTTATTAGTTTCCATACTATTAAGTCAATTTTAAACCAAGATATAATCCTGCAAATCTCCTTCAACAATCAAGGTTTCCATACTATTAAGTCAATTTTAAACTGAGTGATTGTGATAATTGCATACACACCTACTACGAGTTTCCATACTATTAAGTCAATTTTAAACTATATTCCGATTCCTGATAGTGCGAATGGTGAGTCTAGGTTTCCATACTATTAAGTCAATTTTAAACATCGATAGGGCTGTTGGCTTGCAATCTTTCTATCATGGTTTCCATACTATTAAGTCAATTTTAAACTCTGGGATAGTCGGTAAATGATATGTTTAAATACTTTCGTTTCCATACTATTAAGTCAATTTTAAACCAAATAATCCACGAACTGGAATAATCTACAACAGTAAGTTTCCATACTATTAAGTCAATTTTAAACGTTAGTGTGAGTCAGTCTGATGAGAATCGTTTGTGGTAGTTTCCATACTATTAAGTCAATTTTAAACCAATATTGATGGCTCGTCGGATTATTTCCTTGTCTGGGTTTCCATACTATTAAGTCAATTTTAAACTTCTCTGTGAATTGTTGTTGTGGTGCAGCATACCCAGTTTCCATACTATTAAGTCAATTTTAAACCGAATGAGATTGACAAATCATTGAGGCCTAGTCTGATGTTTCCATACTATTAAGTCAATTTTAAACCATGTCCAGGTATGTGGTCTTGCTGCAGTTCTCAGAGTTTCCATACTATTAAGTCAATTTTAAACCTTCAAGACAATCAATGACAATGAGTTCGGTTTTGTTAAGTTTCCATACTATTAAGTCAATTTTAAACTCACGATAGACGCCGTACCAAAGGAATTCAGGAACAGTGTTTCCATACTATTAAGTCAATTTTAAACAAGGATAACAGTAGTAAAACCTTGACCAAGCATACCTAGTTTCCATACTATTAAGTCAATTTTAAACCTTCCTGTGGTCGTGTATCCCTTCGGAGTATTATCCCAGGTTTCCATACTATTAAGTCAATTTTAAACTGGTCATGTCTTGTTGTGACTCGGTAGCGCTCTTACCAGTTTCCATACTATTAAGTCAATTTTAAACGTTGAGAAATGAAGTTTATGAAGTTATAGACCAACTAGTGTTTCCATACTATTAAGTCAATTTTAAACAAAATAATGATGCTTATGTCAATACAAAAAATCCTAAGTTTCCATACTATTAAGTCAATTTTAAACTAATGAAGACCTTTTCATTATGTTCTATGATGTGTCCTGTTTCCATACTATTAAGTCAATTTTAAACCGATAAGGTTGGTGATTGGTCTGATTTGGCAAGTGAGTTTCCATACTATTAAGTCAATTTTAAACTTCTAACACATCAGCAATAGCCTTAGGAATACCGGTCCTGTTTCCATACTATTAAGTCAATTTTAAACAATCCAAAACTAATATCTGATGCTTCAATTTTATCATTGTTTCCATACTATTAAGTCAATTTTAAACGAAGAGTTTGATCCACAGAACCTTGTTGTTGGTTTCAGGTTTCCATACTATTAAGTCAATTTTAAACTTTCTGAGGTTTATTTTCTTTATGAATTTCTCAAGATGTTTCCATACTATTAAGTCAATTTTAAACCCAGATGCGACAAATGCAAAGCCTTATACTGCAAGACGTTTCCATACTATTAAGTCAATTTTAAACCAATCCCAAGTGAAGGTGAAGAAGGAAATGTAGACCTGTTTCCATACTATTAAGTCAATTTTAAACTGAAGGAGTGACAGTAGTATCCCCATAGGTGGTTTCGACTTCGTTTCCATACTATTAAGTCAATTTTAAACGTTAATATAAGTTATCGCATCACCAATCAAATCATTGTTTCCATACTATTAAGTCAATTTTAAACTGAGGAGCCGGCACAGGTCGGTGAAATCAGACAACCAAGTTTCCATACTATTAAGTCAATTTTAAACCAGTAACCACATCTTCTTTAGTGAAATTGTATTCTTGTTTCCATACTATTAAGTCAATTTTAAACCGTGGCCAAAAATTGGCCAAATTAGCTATAACTAATTATAATTACTCTAAAATAATATATATAATTGTCCACCCTCAATAATGTAATTCATTTATAAAGGCGGACTATAAAATAAAATCAATTGGATTTTTTTCAATCCCCAAAATAGTTTTTTGTAGATATTTTTCAGGAAATTCATAGATCATCACAGAATCCACATCGGGATCGATTAAATCAAAAAGTTCAGACATCATTCGTTGGTATTGGGACGAACTAACTTCTCCTTCAAAAACAGAATTTTGCTGCCAATGCAGATAAGTCTTCAAATATTTGTGAACTTTATTTACTCTTTCAACAGAAACATCATAAACAATTAATAAATAGACCATTACCACCACATCCTGAAACTTTCATATTCCTTATCTCCCAGGATATGCTTGATTAGTTTATAACCCTCTAACCTAATTAAATACCTATAAGATACTTTCCTATTTAGTGTAGGATGCTTAATTGTGGTTTCTAATTTCTTTTGATATTCAGAGATAAAAATTTGCCGACCTTTATCATTAAGAAGAAACCCCATATCGTTAACAAAATGTTTTTCAGTAATCTTATTTGTATTGACCAATTTAAAGATTACCCTGTCCACTATAATCGGTTTAAACATATCAGCCAAATCCAAGGATAAAGAAAATCTCCTATCTGACGGTTCATGAAGATAACTAACAGAAGGATGCAAATAAGTTTGATAAATTTCTGAAAGTGCAGTTGAATAAAGTAAAGAATTACCAAAACTAATCAAAGCATTGATTTCATTAGTGGGAGGCCTTATTTCTCTCTTATCCATATGGAATTTTTTTAGAATATTGTTAAAGCTGGAATAAAAATTTTTCCAAATCCAAGCTTCAGAACTCATAATTTGATTAATATCTCCTGAAACTTCCTCTTTTTCAATAATTTTAATATATTCATCAAGATCTTTTCCCTTTTTAGAATAATATTTTAAAGTTTTTAAAATATTGTGCTGTATAGATTCAACAAATTGTTTTGCAATAAAACATCTTTTTTCTTTATCCAAATAATGTTCAGATTGCTTAACAACCACTAAACCAGAATTCAATTGAACTCTAGGATATAATGAACCTTCGTAAAATCCATATTTATTGAAAAAATTAACAATTATCCCTTCTTTCATAAGCAATGAAGAAGCGCCTGATTTTAAAGAAACCTTTCCAAAACAATTTATTTCATTAATTGCATGAATAGGAATAGTTTTTTTATTTTCTTCATTGATAAATTGCAAGGTATTTGCTTTTCTTGTCAAAATACCATGTGAATTAATATATAACGGTTTTTTCATATTTATCTCCCTATTAAACCATACACAATTCAAAAAAAGAACAACCTTTACAATATGGTTTCTTTATTGCCTTAGGAGGTGTTTTTAAATTAACAACTCTCTTTATATCTTCAATTATTTCATCAATTTCTTGAATTATTTCATCCGTTAATCTTATTTCTTCTCTTTTTCTTTCTTTAGGATATACCAAAACACCTTTAATATCTTTTCCGCAATTTCTCATATTATATAAATAGAAATACAATTGATATCTAGCACCAATAGTCAGACTTGAAGATTTTTTAACTTCAAATATAGTCAGATCATTTTTATTTTTAACATAATCAAAAACCATATTGTCGAATTTTATTTCCTTATTCTCCCGAGAATAACTTTTTTCATGAATAAATTTTCCAATATCAATATCATCATTATTATAGTTCATATTAATCTGATTAGCAAAGAACCAAAGTTCCCTTTTACAGGTAACATAATATTGAACTAAAACTCCTGTAACATTAATGATTATACCCCCAAATAATAACTTATTCAATCAGATTATAAAAACATCCTCATTATCTTCATAAATAAATCCAGTTTCCAGATCATATTTTCTTTTAATATCATCTTCAGAAACAAAAGCTAACCAATTATTTTCAACAACAATAGTTCCTAATTTAGAAGTATTTACAGAAACTACATATTCAAAAAAGGTTGATTTAAATGAAAGAAAATCATTTTTCCTATCAAAAGGATTTTTAATCAATCTATTTTGTTTAAATCTTTCCCAAATTTCAGTAGCGTCCTCATTTATTTCAATGAATACTTCTGTTTTTTCCAAATCCATGTCAATCAATTTGAATTTACTTGATATTTCACCAAAATCTAATTTTATTAAGGTTTCAAAAAGTTCATCAGAATCCATTGATGAACCATACTTTAACAAATTTTTATAATACTCAATAGATGAGGCCATATTAAATTCTTTTTCTGAAACAATGGTATTTCCATTAATAACATCACAAGTTGCACTAATCAATATTGAATCATAAACAAAACTTGAAAATCTTCTACCTTTCTCATTCACAATTGAAACAACATTAACTATTCCCCTTTCATTTTCACTATTTCGGTTACATCTACCCGCAGTTTGAATAATTGAGTCTAAAGGTGCAAGATCTCTATAAACAATATCTACACTAATATCAACACCAGCTTCTATTAGTTGAGTAGTTACAATAATATTTCGTTTAGTTGAATTTTTAATGGAATTAATCCTATTTAATCTGTGTTTAGGAATTATATTAGTTGATAAATATATTAACTGGATTTCATCATTAATATGAACAATACCGTTTTCATCTAAGTTTATATCTTCATTAATAAACTCAAAATGTTCTTTAATATGATTATACAATTCTTTTGAAGAATTTATAGTGTTTAAAACAAACATTATACTTTTAGAATTGTTATTTTCAATTTCACCAATAGCTTTATCCTTAAAATCTTCCAAAGGAATATCTTCTAAATTAAAATTATAATCAATCCTATCAAAGTTCTCATAATAATAGGCCTTATTTTCAACTAAAGGAATGATCTCATCATCATGAAAAATTAATGGTTGAGTAGCTGTCATAAAAATAACCCATGAATTAAAATCTTCAGTTAATTTCTTTAACATACATCTAACAATTTCCCAATAAGGATATGGAATTGATTGTACCTCATCCAAAATTATAATAGAATTTACCATATTGTGAAATTTCCTAAGGGCCTTATTCCTATTACTTATTAAACTATTAAAAAATTGTATAAAGGTAGTAACAACAATTTCAGAATTCCAAGCTTCAATGAGAATTTTTGACTTATCAATAGATAAATCATCCTCCCCTTCAACAGTATAAGACATATCTGAAAGATGATTATGCTTTAAAATAATATTTGACCTTTTTAAACCGTTTTGGTCCAAAATATTAGAGAAAACTTTTTCATTTTGGTCAATTATGCTTAAGAAGGGTAACGAGTAAATTATTCTAGGATTAAATCCCAACTCATTATAAATTCTCTCTTTAAGTTTTAAAACTAAAGAAAATGCAGTTAGTGTTTTTCCAGTTCCAGTAGGCAAATCAATGGAAAAAATTCTATTTTCTAAAGGTTGAGTATCCATATTTCCATTAACTTCTTTAAAAGCTTCTTCTCGTATTATATTTATACCTTGCGGATTAGAATCAAAATTCTCTTTTTTATAAATATCCACAATATTAGATGGAATTCGCTCCCTGTTGAATGTTTTTGTATCAGAAGCATCCATTTTATCAGCATCTAATAAAACAGAATAAAACAAAATTATATAAAAATAATTTTCCAATTTTTCTTCATAAGATAGATCTTCTAATCTTTCAGTAATCTCCTCAATTAGATTATCATATTCTTCTAAAAATTCAATTATAGAAATATCGAAATTTGCATAAAAAGAATTTAATGAATATTCTGGATTATTAATTAAATTATAATTAATATCTTTTAACTGCTCTAAAGCTATTTTGTTATTATTTTTTATTTTATTTAATTCTCCATCAAATCCATCAATATTTGGTAAATTCCCATGGTGTTTTAAAATCACAAGAAATGCAATACTCGCAAAATCGATTGAATCGTCCACTTCATAATTTAAAATATAGTTCCTTATAACAAAATAACCAAAAACAGCAGATAAAAAGCCATGCCTAGCTTTTTCAGTTTTAATATTATTTAATAACTTATCTTGAAAAAAAGATGTTGATTTAGCAAAATCATGTGTAATCCCTATAAAAAAAGATAAATTTGCATAAAGGTCATTATCCTTTATGCTTAAATCATTGAAAATATTTTTTGAAATAGAAGCTACATTACATAAATGTTCTTCTAAATTCTTATTTGGGTGAGATTTCAACTTAGAATAGTATGACATTGTCACCACCAATTTTATAATATTCCCCTTCAGATATTTTTATAGAATTGCCTTTTTCTTCAAAATAATGTTCCAGATACCGTGTAACAACCCGATCGGAGTTCATAAAACCTGGGGATTTGATCACCCCATATTTTTTACATGGTTCAATAATAATTTTTGATTGGTTTTTCAATAAAACAGAATCAATCAGAACATTCTCACCATGACTTTTTTCTAAATTAAAGAAGTCATCATTTACTAATTGAAAATTAGCTAAACATTCTGAAATACCCAAATAAGGAGTATAAATAGATTGATGATTATATAATAATTCAAATAACTCTTCCATTACTTGATTATTCTTTAAAGAGACATAAATTCTAAATTTTGGATCTTTTAAAAATTCTGCTTGAACTTGTGTCCTTAATCCATATCTATCAGGATTAATATCATGCAAATAAAATCCTTCTTTTGTATTGATATAATTAAGATTTAGTCTTGCTTTTTTAATAGGATTTAAAATATTGATTCCAATTTTACTATTATGTTCATTGAAAAGATCATAATAGGAATCCCTTTCAAAACCTAAAATTGAAGATATTAAACCAGAAATGGTAGTTCTACTAGGAAATGGAAAAGAAACAGTAGAAGTGGTAGTATAACCTCTTCTAAAGTAAGCATAATCTCCCCATATATCAAAAGCTAAAAGCTTTTCAGACATTTAAAAACCTCAAAATTCAATTTCAGAAACTTCAATACCTAATTCTTCAAATTTAGATAATAACTCTCTTGAATCAGAATAACCTTCAAAAGAAACTTGATTATCAAATTTATAATAAATCTTAGAAATGTTATCTTTATTTTCTTCAATGCTGCTTATTAATAAAGAAAGTTCCACATTAAAATCATTAATACTTCTAATTTGTTTGTCATTATCTAAATCATGAGTTAATGAAACTTTATTATTTAAATCCCCAATGAAGAAATTTTCTTTTGAGTATTCTATTTGTAACAAGATTCTTGGAACTTGGCCAAACTTAGAACGTGAAATTAAGTTTTTAGTACCATTCCAAATTCCCTCCATTAAAAGTGGAATATCTTCATCGGACATATTTGTCTCTTTAGCTGCATTTTCATTTATTACACCATAGAAAGAAATTAGGGAATAAGGAAGAACGTATTCTTCACGGAATGTTTTTTGGTCCTTACCTTCTCCAGAGGCGAATGCACCAGTCCCCTTTATATGATTTATTTCTACCTTATGTAATGACCTGCCCATTCTAAATTGAACAGGCCCAGTTAGAGTAACAGAACCTGATTCCTTATTCTTTTTTCCCTCTATTTTAACTTCCAGGGGAATAGTAGCTCCAAAAAGTCTTACATCAATACATTCATTAGTAATCTTTTCTTGTAACTCTTTTTTAGCATCTCCAATAGATTTGTACTCTTCAGTTTTTGCATAATCTAATGCTCTTTGTTTAGCATCTTGAAGATTTCCTTCATCATTGCGAACTTCTCTAATAAAAATCTCTTCGCCTTTAAAATCTTTTAAATAATCACGAATAGTTCTTTTTAATCTAACATCAGTGACTAAATTAATTTCAGTCTCTTCATCTAATCTTGGTTTATTATCATCTAAAGGATCCCCATTTGGATTTGCATCACTTATATCATACAAAAATAAAATTTCTGATCTTTCCATTTTATCACCATTAATTTTTTTAATTGTTTCCATCTTCATCATTTTCTTCATCTTTAGTTATATTAAAAGACAAAGTATATCCTAAAACAAAATAATAACTAGTTTCGTCACGTGTTAATTTCCAATTTTTCTCTGAATTTAGTAAATTTAAAGAAATATTTTCTTCCAAATCTGGAACAGCTTTATCATATTCTCTAAGTTTATTTAAAACCATAGGATAAAGTTTTTTTATTTTCTTTTGGTCTAAAGACAAACCCCATAATTTATTCACAAAAGGAGAAGAACCTAATTCTTTATATTGAACATAAGTTACTCTTCTTGTAAGTGCACCTAGTAAAAAGGTAGCTTTTTTATCTGGAGTGTCTAAAATATCATTAATTAACTCCTCAGTTAACTCACCGTTATTTTTTATCATAAATTTACTCTCCTTAAATAAGTCCAAATCACTAAACAATAAAATTAAAGCTAATGATTTAAAAGTATTTATTTTAATAAGATAATCATTTTGATTACGCCAATTTTTTCTAATATCATCCATAACTCTTGAAAGCAAGAAATCAAAGTCTATTTTCTTAGAACTTAAAATAGAACTTACTACTTCCAAGTAATTTTTAAAAGAATAAGCAGAGAAAAAACCTCTTAAAAATCCTAAATACCAATTTTGTTGAGATACAGGATAATACTTTTCATTTTTATTACAAATATTAATGAAATTGCCTTCAGCATCTTTAGAAATTACAGATTTCATATAGTCTTCTGAAAATATTTTAAAATCAATTATCTTTTGTTGAGACCTATATATATTTCCCATCCAAGAAGGTAAAATACTTTCAACATATGCTAAAATATTAAAAGCACTATTTGAAGATTGGTAGAATAAAAATTTGAATTCTAAAATATCTTCAAAATCTTCAACTATTTTATTTAATTTATCCTCTTTTATGACAACTTCATCAGAATCTTTTGTATCCTCAAATCTTTTAATAATCCGGAATAACTTATCGAAAGATTCAGTCGAACCAAAAATGAAATTAGGTATGATATAATAATTCAATCCGAATTTACTAAATGACATATATTTTTCAACAAATTTTTTTCCTGCTTCAAGATATAAAGCACAATCCCCACAAATTGGCAATTGCTTCCATTGATTATTGATATTGAAATCTGGAACATTGCCTCTTTTATCAGGAGTTGAAAATGCAAAACCTATTGAATTAGAAACTAGACCAAAAACTTCCTTTTCTTCATCACATAAAAAGCAAAGGCCTTCACCCTTTATATTTTTCTTTCCTGATTTGATGAAATAATACTTTTCAAAAGATTTATTTTTCAAACTTTCTTTAAAAATACTATAATCGCCTAAAAAATTCTGTTGATCCCCTTTATTTATAACTAAAGTCAAAATAACATTTTTATTATCAGAACTTCCAAAACCATTAAAAAGAGTTTCAATATCCTTAAATATAATGTCTTTAGAATTTTCTAAACAATTTAAAATACCTTTTAAAAAGTCATCATCATTATTTTGCTCAAACCATTTAAAAAACTTATTATTGAATGTTTTATCAAGTTCGGTAATTAAACAGGAAGGAGTGATATCAGTACCTCTTGATGATCCTGATTTATACAAATATTTGGCATTATCTTTAGGATTATAATCTTTTGGTGAAACTTTATTAAAAATAAAGTTATTTTCTGAAACTTCATCTAATTCTACTAAAATAACTTTTTTTGTTCTTCTTTTTAACTTTTCAGCATCCAAAAGAACATCAATTGTTTCTAGATTCTCCTTTTCAATCCACAATTTTCCTAACTCATACAATGAATTTAACAATAAATTCACCTCACATCATTAAGCATACCAAATCCCAAACTATTCTTTTCCCCAAGTCCGGTATCCAGTAGAAACTTATAAAAACCTTTATTTTCCTTATTTATATCCGCTTCTAAATTTCTCCACAAACTACCAATAATAACAAAAGTATTATTGTTCTTTCTTACTCTAACTGAAACCTCCCTATTAAACTCAAAAGAATTAAATAAATTATCTTCCAAAACAAAATCATTTCCTGTATAGGCATTGTACTTTTTTACTGCATTATCTTTTAATCTATTGAAAAAGAAATCAAAATCAGGATTATTTTTAAATGAATAATATTGATTTTTTGAATTGTCTTCAAAAAGAACAATAGGTGTACTGGAAATAAATTTGCCCAATTTTTTCGGATTGATAATCTTTAAAGATTCAACTTCAATATCTAATTTACTCAAATGTATATTTTCTTTGTTTTTTAAAGAATATTCCAATGCGTGAATAAATTTAGAATTAGGTGATGATATGATTAACTTTTTGATTGTGCCCTCTTTAAAATCAGAAACTGGAAAAATATTTGAAAAAGTAAAAAATTTAAACCCAATTACATCATGATAATTCTTAAAAATAAGGTCATCTTTAATTAATGAATAAATAAAACCTTGAATATCATATTTAGTGATATCGTAATATTTACAATTATTTAAAGATTTAAATTCTAAAATTAATCTAATTTTATCACCCCAACTAATGTATATTATAAATCCGGAAATATTTAAAGTTTTTTAAAATTTATATTTAATATATAATAATTTATGATAACCCGTATTAAATAATTTCGAGAGCATTTGAAAAGTATTAAAATATTAATCTAATCTTTAATAGCTAAAATATTCACCCACTTCTCATCTTCCCTTCCTTTTCTTGCATCCTGAGTGAACCAAGTCTTTTTTTTACTTTAAATCCATTCCTAACAAACAGTTCATTTACAGTTTCATCTGTAAATCATTGAGCCTTTTATTGCTTCAATAAAAATTTCAAGTATCCATATGAAACATAAATAACTAAAACCAATGCTATAATCACTTGAATGTAAAACAGATAATTCAATAAACTCAATCCAAAGAACTTATATGCTTCACCTGTAGCAATTGTACTTATTACAAATGGAAATGTAAATGCTGAAAAACTTGGCAGGAAATTCAATCTTTCAACAAGAAGGAACTAGAATGCCTGATAAATTGCAAAAATATAAAAAATACATGCGCAAGTATATAGATTAAGCTGAAGAAGTTTCCATCAATGTTCAATGCATTCACGTATCCAACAATAAGGATTGATAGAATTGCGCATAAATGCAAATGAATGGTTTATTTTTATCCTCTATTGAAGTAAACTTAAGGTATCTGTATGATACCAAAATGAGTGTTGGTATCATCAAGATGAATCCTATTCCAAAGAATATAAATCCATATTGTGACAAGTCAAATGCAGGTGCTGTAATCGCAGCCATTGTTATTCCAATATAAACAATCCACCATGAAGCAAATACATTTTCAATGTCAAAATTGTTCAATACATAGTCCTTTGTAAATATCAAGATTATTGATAAATGGATTATTATACCTATAATCCAAATTCCCAAGGCGATTGTTTGTGATATTGGCATGAACATTGGCTTGAGGTATGTGCTAAAGATCATCAATGCCATTGAGAATGTTCCAAATGTGCTTAATGGAATCAGATTGCTCAATTCATTCATGAAACTGTCATGGTGCAATATGAATTTTAATAATACTAAGAAAACTAAAACTGTTCCTATTATGAAAAATATGCTGCTGAACTCAGTGAATATTTTTCCAAGTGAAAAAATAGCCAATATTAAACCTGTGATTGCCAAAGGCAGTTCTTTATGATATTCACAATATAAATTTTAAAAAAGAGTCTAATATAATTTATGTAGATATAATCGGATTTAACGAAAATCTAGAAAAATAATTTTAATTTTAACATATCCGATTTAAAAACTGGAAAGGAATTAAAATTGGATTATACCAACTAGAATCAAAATAAAGATTATAGTTCCAATAACAATTAGAAAAGTGGTTAAAATCATAACTCCATTAATAAATAAAAATAGCTTTGCCTTATTTTCAGGGTCTTTAATAAATTGGTCCCAAGGATTTCTTTGCATCTTCACACCTTTTAAATCACGCTTTAAATAAAGCATTATTTTATCATTAATTAATTTATGATTTATTAAGTTGTCTATTTGTTGTTAAATTGATAAAAAAAGACAAAAATAGTTAAAAATTGAGTAGTCCCGAGCGGAGTCGAACCGCCGTCTCCGGGTCCAAAGCCTAGAAGGATTACCACTACCCCACGGGACTATAAAGTAAGGAACTTATTAAAACCTTTAATTTATTCCAATAAGATGTTTAAAAAAACTTGTAAAAAAAATAATTATCTTATTTTAAAAAAAGTATCTTATTAAAAAACTTGTTAAAAAAATAATTACCTTATTTTAAAAAAAAGTATCTTATTAAAAAAATTGTAAAAAAATAAAAAAAGTAAAAAAATTTAGATTGCAAAAATGCATTCTAAATTTAATTTAATTTATTCTGCTTGAGCTTTTTCCTTAGCTTTCGCTTCGT
>CADAAJ010000053.1 GCA_902785855.1 uncultured Methanobrevibacter sp.
ATGCATTATAGTTTGTAGTTTCTCTGGATTCAACAATAATTGCATAATCACCTACACCTAAACCTCTAATTGTGATATTAGTTCCAATACGTGTTATATTACATACAACAATCTTACCATTAGATATAACATATGTTGCATTAATATTATCAGCAGTAACATTCTCTAAAGCAATATTAATTGTTTTTACATCACCATATGTAATATTAAAGTTATCAGGTACATTAATAGCTGAACCTGCCTTTTTAACAAATACCCAACCAATACCATAGGATACTGTGTGATTTTCATCAACTTTAGCAGTTACATTAACATTGTAATGAACTGAGCTTGAATTAAGATTCCATACATTAACAGTTAATATAGCATGTTCACCGTAAGTTATTACAACAACAGGAACAACAACTTTTGATCCTGCTTTGATAATAGTAATATTTGAAATGGATGATGAATTTTCATAATTAGCACCACCATCAGCGGTAACATTGAACTTATAATTACCAGCAGCTAAACCTTTAATTTCAAAAGTGTATTTGTATTTAGTAATATTGCAGTTAACAGGATTACCACTTTCATCATAAACTTTAAATGAATCAACAGTAGCGTTTACAACTTCATACCATACAGTAACATTGCCTGGTGAATATATAACAGTTACATTATCAACAACAAGTTTTGAAGCAGATTTAATAATAGTTATATTAGAAGATGCATTAGAACCCATATGATTATTATCACCAGTACCTGTGACATTTATAATATATTTACCAACATTTAACCCTTCAATATTTATTGAATTAACTCCAGAGTATGTAATATTAATTCCTGTAACTTTAACACCATTTAAAGTATATACTTCAGCAGTTAAAGCAGTAATGTTTTTAGAAGTAACTGGAATAACAACAAGATGACCATATTTTTCAGTAATTGAAGAAATATTAATACTTGAATTAGCCATTCCAATAATAAAGTATTCGTTAAATGTAATATTATTTAATATATAATAATCATTTTCACATTTAGCAACAGAAACATTATTAACACTTACATTATAATCTGATAAATCAGACACTGTTAAACTAAATTTACCATTAGTAACTACAACATTATTATAAGAATGATTTCCTATAGTTAAGTTAACAAATCCACCATATAATACTCCATAAGTTGAATTTGAAATATTACCTTCAATATTTACAGTGTTAAGACCATATGTGATGTTAATTTTAACAATACTTACACTAACATTATATTTTAATACAGTGCCACGTTGTATTTTCCAGGGGTTAAATTACCCATATCCTCGATATTAACATTGAATACTCCGTTAATAACCCGAACATTCAATGCATTAACAGATTTAACACCATTTGTTATTGTAATATTGATTAATCCATTGTATTTAACACCGAAAGGAGCATTTGAAACATTACCAGAAATATTAACAGTTTTATTTACACCATAAACAACAGTAACATTGACCAAATCACTTGCAGTAACATTGAAATTAACCACAGAAATATTATTTACAGATACTGAATCTACAAAAGTATAATTAGCATTAATATAATTTGAACTAATAGATATGTTGTATTTTCCAACTGTTAAATTACCTTTATCAACAATAGTTGTAGTGAATTTACCATCCCTAACAGGAACATTTAAAGCAACCAAACCAGTACCAGGTATTGTTATATTAACTAAACCGTTATATTTTACACCGTAAGTGGTGTTTGTAACATTACCAAAGATAGTTATAGTGTCATTTACACCATATACAACTACAATTTCATTTACCTGACCAACAACATCCGCTTTATTAACTGTGAGATTATTAATGAAAGTTACATTACAAACAGTGTAATTTTCATTTAATGAAGAAGTATTTGTAATAGAATAATTGCCATTACTAATTGTAACAGTTACAATTCCATCATAAGGATCAGCATGGAGAGCCAATGATGCGTTAAATTCACCTCGAACAATAATCGTATTATTCATCCCATAAATAACTGTAATTTTTTGTATAGTCTCAGCACCAACAGTTGCTTTATTAACCTCAAGTTTATTTGCAAATGTTTTATCAACAACAGTGTAATTATCATTGAGAGAAAATTCATTGGCATTTACAGTAATATTATAACTACCTACACCAAAGTGACCATTATCAACAAAAGTTGCGTTAAACTTACCATCCTTAACAAAAATTAAATGATTAAACGAATATTTACCACTACTAATCATAACAGTCACATTTCCATTATATTTAATCGCATGATTACCTGTAGAAGAGTTGAATGTACCTTCAAATGTAATATCTCCATTCATACCATAAATAACTGTAACATTAGAAGTATAATTAGCTCCAACAGCCGCTTTTAGTACGGTTGCATTATTTTTAAATGTAGTATTTTTCATTGTATAGTTGGCATTAACTGAGTTTTCGGTTGTTGTAACAGCAATATCATATATTCCAGCAGCCAAACGTCCAGAATCATTTAAAACAATAGTAAATTTACCGTTAATAACCTGAACAGTATTATTAATATTTCCATTAGGTCCAGTTATTGAAACAAGAATTTCACCAGTGTAGTTTCTTGCAAATCCACCAATCACATAAGCAGATGAATTAAAAGTACCAAAAACTGTAATTGTATCGTTCATTCCATAAACAACTGTAATGTTAGTAATAGAATTAGCACCAACAACAGTTTTACTTACAGTTAGATTATTTTTAAATGTTGTATTGACTACCGTGTAGTTGTCATTGTTTGACAAACCATTATTTGAAACAATAACATCGTATTTTCCAGCACTTAAACGACCTTGATCAAGTAAAACCGCACTGAATGAACCATTAATAATTTTAACAGATTCATTAAATATTGTCACATTTTCATTAGTGATAGTAACATTTACAACACCAGTATAATTTACTCTAGTACCAGTTTGATTAAATGTACCTTTAATTATTATTGTATTATTCATTCCGTAGCTTACTTCAACAACAACCATGTCATTTGCAGCAACAACAGCTTTAACAACATTTACTTCATTGTCAAGATGTTTAATTAAATAAATATTTTTAGTGTTTTTATCTTCAGCAGTTAAATTGTAAAATCCAACTCCCAGTACTCCACCATTTAAATTAAATGAAAATACATTATTTTTACCAACAGTTACTGTTTGATTTGTTTTAAATGTATCATTAAATGTTAAAGCAATGTCAGAAATAGCCACATTAATACCTGCATCAAATGTACCATTAACAGCGACATCTTCACCATAAACCTGAGTTGTAATATTAACATTGGATACAAATACATCAAATGTATTATTAACCAGATTTACTTTATTTGAATCAGATATGTTAATATTTCTAGCACCATTTAAAGCAGTGTTATTGACAAATGTTGAATTAGTGATATTACCAGAACCATTCGGACCGTAGTAAACAGCACTACCCCCAATATTATTACCAGTTACAGAAATGTTATCCAAATCAACAGCACCATTAATATTTATTATATGATTTACACCAGTAACATTTGTAAAACTTGAATTAACAATACTTCCTGATGAACCTGTTTCATAATTTATAGTAATTTTTGATGAGTCAACAGTAATATTGTTTAAGTTAAGTTCAGCTTTGTCTCCTGCAGTAATATTA
The DNA here is from genome assembly GCA_902785855.1 of uncultured Methanobrevibacter sp. GTDB lineage: Archaea > Methanobacteriota > Methanobacteria > Methanobacteriales > Methanobacteriaceae > Methanocatella. The sequence goes on from CADAAJ010000053.1 coordinate 3,671, forward strand.
GCTTTAATATCTGCATTATTAATATTTAAAGTTGTATTGGTTAAATTAAGATTCATTTCAAGATCAATATTTTCAAAGTTAACTGATGAGTCAATGATACTTAATAAACCTTTATTTGTAGAATTTGTTGAGTTACGTTTAAATGTAACTTGTCCGGTTGTACTGTTTCCAACAAAAGTAACATTGTTTAAATTTTTAATTTCCAAATCATCCAAATAAACTTCATCATTTATGAAAATAATCTTACCGTTAGGACGAATGTGATTAATACCCTCTTTTAGAGATGTTGCATCATCTGCACCAAGACCTAAACCGTTACCTGTGTTAGATACATAAATATAATCGCTCCAGTAAATATCATTGATACAGATTGTTTCAGGATAGATTATATTTCCTAATTTAAGTGAATTATCTAAAATTGTAATTGATTCATCATCTTTAACGTGAATATCACCACACGGACCTTCTTTTCCATCATGATTATGGAATCCAGTTACATTATTATGTAACAGGTCAACATCACGAACAGTAATTTTATTTCCAGCTGTTAAATATATTGCACTACCATGTGAAGCTGTATTTTTAATGAAATAAACATTATTTAGTGAATTAGAAGTACCATTTAAGTATAATGCACCACCATAATCTGCATAGTTATCTGAATAATTACATGAGATTAAATTTGTGTTTGCATTACTAAAAATTGCACCACCAAATTTAGTAGCATTGTTTGCAATAAAAATAACATTTAAAGCGTTTAAAGTACCATTTGAATAAATAGCACCACCCATAGATGCATTATTTAAAACAAAACATCCTCCTTCAATAGAAATTGAAACAACATTATAAATAGCTCCACCGAAAATTGCATGATTGTTAGTGAAATTATTATTTTTAAAGGAAATTTCACCATTTAAAACATAAACTGCTCCACCGAAATGTCCTGAATAATAAATACCAGTATTAATATCAGTGTAACCTGAAACATTATTGTTAATAAATGTATTATTATCAACAGCAATCATAGAACCAAATCCAGTAAATGCAAGAGCACCACCACTACTTGATGCAGTATTATTGTCAAAAATACAATTTTTAATTAACATATAAACAATATCACCATCAACTAAAATAGCTCCACCATTATAATAGCCAGTATCTCTTAATGTATTATTAGTAAAGTTACATGATAATATCTGTACACTTTCCAAACTATCAACACGTATAGCATGTCCATACATATCAATACCATATCCATTATAGAAACCAGAATTTGAAATAATTACATAATTACTGTTTTCAGTTAATAATACATGAGCACCATTGTTTGCACTATTGTTATTGAAAATACAATCTGTAATTAATATATCTGATGCATTTATAAATAAAGCTCCACCACCATCGTTAATTTCAACATTTTCATAAGCTACTTCATTATTTATAAATGTACAATTTCTAATAATAATATCTCCTTTTAATATTTGCATTGCTGCTCCTTTATAACAATATCTTCCACCATTATCATAAAAAGTACAGTTTTCAATGACTCCTTTATTTCCATCCCATATTATAGCAGTATCATCATTATTTGCAAAATTAAAGTTATATACTTCAATACCAGTTGCACGTGGATTGATTTTAAATTTTAAACCAGAAATTGTAGTATTATTACCTATAAAAATTAATCCAATTTTATTACATTCAAATGGATTTGTAACATCAGTTCGTCCAGTGTAATCATGTATCTCACTTGCATTTACAAAAATCATTGTTCCTTTAGGACTGATTCTACTAAAACCATAACCTAAACTTGTTGCATCTTCCCATGTCTCACCAGTATTTTCACTCAAAATGCCATCATTTCCATACCATGATTCAGGATGTAAAACAACATAAACAACAATTAACAGTTCTTCAGCAGTACCATCATACACATTATTCCAATTTTTGTTTGAAGGTTCACCAGTATGATTTATACAGTGATTTAACAGATATGTTGCTTTTGTATCACGGTCAATACTGTAAGCTACACCATCAATAACATATACTGCTCCCCCAAGGTTGGTTGCATTATTATGAGTAAAATATGAATCCATAATTAATGTATTGTTACCACTGTTAAATATTGCACCACCACCTAAAGTTGTACTGTTTGCAATATTAGCAATAAATCTGCAGTGATCAATAATATCATCAGAACCTAAAATATACAAAGCACCTGCAGCTTCCTGAGCAATATTATTTGTAAAATTGGAATATTCAACAATACAATTATCAAATACCAAATAAACAGCTCCACCAAAACCACTAACATTATTTGCATCAAATGAGGAATATGAAATTGTTGTTGGAATGATACTGAATACTGCAGAACCATTAACAGCTTTATTACCTGTGAATTTGGAATAGGAAATTGCTAAACTTTGACCTGAATCATAACGTGAAGCAACAATAGCTCCATTTACATTATTATTAAAATTACAGAGATAAATTGTAGCACTTTGCAGATCTAAATCAATTGTACTGTTAATATTACCTGTAAAATTACAATTATTTATTGTTAAAGTTCCTTTAAAAGTATTTTGAGTTTTTATTGCACTACCACTTCCAGCAGCACCGTTATTAATAAAATTACTATCAGTTAATTTTAAACCAGAACCATCTAAGAAAATAGCTCCTCCACCATAACCATATAAATTTGACAATTCTCTGTTATTGATAAATGTACAATTATTCACCATGGCACTATTACTATATAAATATGCAGCCCCACCTTTAGTTGTAGCATTATTTCCAATAAAAATACAATCAGATAAATTAACAAGACCATAAGCTAATACACCACGAATATTTTTATCACTACCCTGCATGTATAAAGCACCAGCCATAGGAGCTGTATTGTTTTCAAAAACACATCCTTTAACATATGATGCCATTTTATTTACAACATGCATTACTACAGCACCTGCAGTTTGATAACCTCCCTGACCATATGCACCTACACCTAATAGTGTTGTTGCATAATTATTTGTGAAAGTACAATTTTCAACAACAGCATCACAATATGTAAATGCCACAGCACCTGCATAACTAGCATGATTTGAATCAAAAACAGAATTATAAATATAAGTACTTCCCCATGCACTTATAGCACCTGCATTTTGAGAAGTATGGTATGGAGTACTACCATCAGATTGAACTGATTTATAAGAAGTTGCTGTATTATTAATAAAGGTACAGTTATAAACATATAAATCGTGAGAACAATATTTGGTAGTTCCTTTTGTAGCTATTGCACCACAGTCACTACCTACATTATTAATAAAAGTACAGTTGGTAACATATAATCCATGTGTTGCAATTAAATTATTTGTAATTCCTAAAATCGCAGCATAACCTGATATTGAATCTCTTAATATAAAATCCCGAATAGCCACATTATCTGAACTAACAAAGAAAATACCATGATTATGCCCAATTATTGTAACACCACTACCCACAACAGTAATTGGTTTATCAATAGTAAGCGCAGCAGTAAATGAATCATATAACCTGCCATTGTTAACAAATTCAATAATACCATAAGCATCTACAGTAGCAATAGCTAAATTCCAGGAAGTTGGACTGTCCTTTGTCAAACCAGTACCACCACCAGTCTGATTAACATAAACATGGTTGAAACTGCTGTCATCCCAGTTAAGTAAATTAATTGCACGATGTGTTACATTATTAAAAACAGTATTTTCATCAACTATCAAATGCATGGTTTGGTCTTTAAGATATATAGCCCAACCATCTTTTTCAGTATTTGTTGTAAAAGAGGAATTTTGAACAATCAATTTTCCTGAATTGACTCTAAGACAAGTAGTACTTGCAGTATTATTAACAAAATTACAATTATATATACGGATAACACCACTTGTATCTATAATATATCCCACATCAAATTTATTATTAATAAAATTACAGGAGTCCATATAAACATTTGAAAATTCAGCTAACGGATTTCTACCATTATTAACAATCATGAACAAATATGAGGTAAATGTATTATTGATAATATTACATCTTTGAATACCTTTCTGAGCAGAGGATGTAAACAATCCTCCTGCTGTATTATTTATAAAATCACAGTCTCTAACTTCACAATCATTTTGTAAACTAATCATAACATATTTATGATATCCTTCATATACATAAACATTAGATTTACAGTTTTTCACAATACAATGTTCAAGAACAGAACCTTCACGAAGATAAATAATATATGTATTAAAATACCTTTCCTCAACTGCATTTGCCCTATTTGAACATCTATCAAAAATACACTGAGATACAACACCAGAGTGAACTTCTAAAGGTGCTCGAGAATCTGTAAAATTACAATTCAGCACATCACCATATGTGAGAACCCCATTTGAATTAATTTTAAAATTACAATTTTTTATTAATGCAAGGTTACGAATTTGAACTCCAAAACCTATATGTCCTGTTGTATATTCAGAACCTGAAAAACCATTAATATCTACAATATTAGAATTCAATAATTTGAAATCATAACCTTCACAGAGAATTTGTTCATATAATGAATTATGAAAATTAGAATTATTAATTAAACCGTTATCTCCAGTCCATTTCATAACAATTTCACAGTTATGAACATTACAATTATCAAAAATTCCATCTTCACCTTCCCATACAATAGGATAAACACTAGCAGTATATCTAGTGTATGTATATTTTTGCCATGTCATTTTTGAAGATGTACTGGTTCCCTTTGCATTAATAAAATTCATATTTTTAATAGTTACGTTTTTACCGGTTATAGATAAAACTGTGCCAGAATTACCATTGGCATTTAAAATATGATTATTAAAATCAATGACAAAGTTATTTTTATTAATAACTAAAGGAGTACCATCATATTGAAAATTATCTTGAAGAACCAAACTATATGGTGTAATTTTAATTAAAGTACCTAAATCAGATAATGATCTGTAATTATCATCACTACTTAATACATCATCATTATTACTTAAAGAGTTATTTGTATTAGAATTGCTTTTTATTTTTTCAACATGTGAAACTTTTTCATCAGCAATTGTATTTGAATCTGCTGCATCAATTGTTGTTTCATTTAAATCACTAGCACACACACTACTGACCATAAGGAAAAAACATAAAAGCAAAGATAAAATTATTGCTTTTGACTTGAAATCTATACTCACATCCCCCATTTACAGTTTTAAATGAAATAATCCTAAAAATGTAATATATTTTTAAAGATAATCATTTATGTTATTATATATAGAAAATAATGCATAAAAAGATTTTCTTTCACTTTAAAAAAATCGCATAAAAATAAGTTTTTATTAAAAATAAGTGAAAAAATCTCTTTAAAATTGAATATTATAATAAATAAAAAAAGAAAAACAATTGGAGATAAACTCCAATTGAATATTATCTGATTTTGATAGTATTTTTGATTTTCATTTTACCGTAACTTGTATAAATCGGATATTTTCCTGATTTAAGCTTTTTAGTTACTTTTAAAGTAGCAACACCATTTTTGTTGGTTTTGACTTTATATTTTTTACCTTTAAATTTAAATGTAATTTTTTTCTTTTTCAATGCTTTACCATTAATATCTACTAATTTAGCAGTGAATTTAATAGGTTTACCTTTTTTAACATTAATATTTTTAGCTGTTAAAGTTGGTTTTACTATTATTTTATTTGAAACTTCAAAACCATCAATTTTAGCTGTTATGGTATGTGTACCGGAATTTAAAGATAATCTTATAGATGCATATCCCATAGAATCAGTTGGTACAATATATTCAACACCTCTAAATACAAATGTAACTTTAACTCCACCAACAAATTCTCCTTTATTGTTACAGACACGTACCTGATAATCTTTTGAATCACCATAATACATTATCAAATCACTGTTTTGAACTATCTGATATGATATTTCAGTTGGTTGAACTTCACCAGATGAATGATCATCACCAGTTTCATTTTCAGATTCATTTTTCGGATTGGAAACTTTAATTGTATGAGATAAACTTTCACCAGTTTCAATATTTTTAAGCATTACTGTATAATCACCATCACCAACATCAAGGTTTAATACTGCTTTTCCATCCTTATCACAGATTATTTCATTGTCTTTGTTGTTTAAATTTATTTTTACTTTTCCGTTTGCCAATGCTTCACCATTAGAATTTAGGAAAAATGCAGTATAATTATCATTGGATCTATAAGTACTGCTCTGTATAATAATTGTTGATTTGATCAATACATTAGATTTAAATGATGAGTCAAAATAATCATCATTACCTGTAAATTTAGCAGTTATATCAAAGTTTCCTATTGGTAAATTAATTGGAATTGCAGTTGAACCTGATGCATCTGTAGTGTTTGTATAAGTATTTCCATTAACTGAAAATATTATCTCTTTAGAACTTAAAGGATTGTTTGCATCATCAAGTAAAGTAATATAAAACAATGCATTACTTCCATAAAATGTAACAAGATTATTTGCAGTGATTTTTGACTTTTTAATATTAATATTGAATGTCAATAGATTATTTGAAAATTCATAGTTAGTTACATCTTTAACTTTAACAGTGTGAGAACCATATGCTAAATCAGATAATTTAAATATAATATTACCATTAACAAATGCATAATTTTTATCTTCACCGTCAACATTAATTACAGCAGGACCGTTAATAGATTCAGTAGATGAAACAGTAATTGTTGCATTGTTTTTGTTTATATTTTCATTTATTGAAAGAACAACAAGTTTTTTAGAAATATCAAAGCTTTTAGAAATACTTAAATCAGTACCAGTACTTCCGTAACCTGCATACTGAATAGTTACATCATATTTTCCAGCATCTAAATTAACAGGTAATACTGCAACACCATTAGCATCAGTAGATGTTGTATAAGTATAACCATTTGAAACAATAAATTTTACAGCACGGTTAGCTACACTAGCACCATAAAAATCACTTAAAGATATACTGTATGAATCCCCACTTCCATAAATGGTTGAGAAATTATCTGCAGCAATTGAAGTTCTTGTAAATGAAGTGGAATTAGAAGATAATTGATAACCTGCAGCATTAAATACTGCTGAAATTGAATTTGATTCCTTATTTAATGAAGTTTTAATTGAAACAATACCATTTACAATATTATAATCACTAGAAACACCATCAACAGTAAGGGTGAGTACACCTTTATCTAATAAATTACCATATTCATCAACAACACGTGCTGTGATATTAAATAATCCATCATAAACTAAATCAAGAGTTGTCTGTGTTTTTATATCATTTACAAAAGTGAATGCTTTAATACATGCCACTGCATTACCCCTTATTGGAGTAAAAGAACTACCTTCTGTTGAATAATATGAAACTGGTAAATCAAATCCATATAAAACCTCAGACTTGTAAACAGGAATAATTACTCCCTCATCATTGGTGATATTGAATATAACTTCAAATACATCGTCTTTATGAAGTTTAATAAATTCAGGTAATTTAAATGTATAATAACCTGCAACACTTGAACCTGATTGGGAGCACTTAGACACTCCATTAACAACAATTTCATATTCCCAGTCATAATTTTTATCGAAATAAGTTGAAACAGCAGCTAAATATTCTTCACCAGTTGAAATAAATTTATTTTTATAAAGAACAGTCTTAACAACATTTTTAAAACTCAAACGAGACATTAAACCAAAATCATACTGGTAATTTTTATCATAAGGAATTGTATCATTTAAAATAAATGTAAAACCATCATATTCACCAATTTCTAAAAGAGTATTATCATAATATGAAACATAGAAATATCCGTTATTTCCCCAGTCAGGACCCCAACTATTTTTAACAATCCAAGCACCAGCATATCCTGCAATATTCATTGTATCATCCCATCCAACAATAGTTACTGCATGATCAGATTCTTCAGAACCCTTATAACAATATTTATAACCTGAATTCATATAATTATCATCATAATACATTGAAGTAGAAACAGAACCATATTTTAAAATTGCCTTTTTGATTTCATCATTATCACTAAAAGAAGTTCTTTTTAAAAATATTGCATTTTGAACATGCATTATACTATTATATACAGGAGATACTGCAGATTCATCATTATATACATCCCGAATATCATATATTGGTCCTAACCAGCTTGCCAGATAACCTAAAGCCATGTAAAAGTTTCCACCATCATTTGGTAATTTATTTCTCCAACCATAATCAGAAAAAAGAGCCATTAAATTTTTCATATTTTCCTCTGATAAATCAAGAGGACTACCACCAGCTTTTAAAATACAAGATTCTAAAACAGCAATAGCAGAAAATGCCCAACAGTTACCTCCACTCATCTGATTTTTAACACTTGTATCAAAACCAAGCTCAGCCAAATTATAATAAGATGGAATTTCACCATTATAAGTTAAATTCCCTGAATAACGAGTGTAATTATTATTTCCAATAAACATGTCAAGCAAATCAGTTTTAAACATATCACTATAATTTCTAGCATGATTGCCACTATAATAATTAGTTTCAATTATTAAATTGTTAAAAAATGCATAGACTGCCCCACCAAAATGTAATGCAGTATTATTAGTGAAATTATTGGAAAAAATATTTCCTCCAGTTACATTATCAACTGATAATGCACCACCATTATATGCTGTATTATTGATGAATTTTGAATTTTTCAATTTAAAAGATCCATACATCGAATAAATTGCCCCACCAGCATAACTTGCAACATTGTTCATTGCCAATATATTATTCAAGTCAACATCTGATTCAAGAGCAGAAATTGATGCACCAAATATTGCTTTTGAATTGGTAAAATTAATATTATCTCCAGTTAAATTTGAATAAATAAGATAAATAGAACCTCCAGCATCATTAATAGATTTATCATTAGAAAATCTGGAATTAGTAATTGTGAGTCCTGAAGATTTGGCAGCTATTGCACCACCAAAATTAAAAGCAGTGTTATTTAAAAAAACTGAATCAGTAATCTGTAAAACTGAGTCTTCAACAAAAATAGCACCACCAAATTCAGCATAATTATTCATAAAAGTACAGTTAGTTAAAGTAATTTGACCACTGTCTGAATAAATAGAACCTCCATAATCATATGACATTCCTTTAGAATTGCAAAAAATAGAATTAGTTGCAGAAACAGAACCCCATTGATTATATATAAAAAAATTAGATAAAGTTACATTTTTAAAATTAATCAAACCTAATGCCAATAAACCATAACCATTTCCATCAATGATTGTTTTTGAAGCATCATCACCATAAAAAGAAATATCACTAACCATACTATTATCAGACAAATAATAAGTACCATTAGCAAAATGACATATTGAATCACTTTTAATACGTCCATCAGATAAAGTTTTATACGGATTTGCTTTTGATCCATCACCATCTACATTAACAGATGAATCAAAATAATATTCATTCGTTCCTAAAACATCATCATCAACACTATTCTTTACAGTTTCATTACTGCCATCAACTGCAAAAGCTGATGGAATCAAAAGTAAAAGAGTAACAAGTAATGATAATGATATTAAAAATTTAATATTCAATTAATCTCCCCACCATTTTAATAAAAAATACACAATAATATTTTATTTTATAAATTAAATTATTTTGATTTTTAAAAATTCAAGAGTTCGTACTTCACAACCCACATACTTTAATGAGTATAGGATTTACATTATTCCTATTGTGAAGATATAAGCAATTTTACAAAATCAAAGTTATTGTTTTTAACTTGATTATAGTTGAAAAAAAGTTTTATAAACTTTTATAATTGCCATTATTATTTAAGATGCAATAGTATTTAAAGTTCACTAGAATCTTTGAAAAATTTTGTAAAATGTGTGAATCATGTACATTCAATAAAAAATAGTAGACTAAAATTAAAAAATAAATAAAAAGATTAATTTAAATTATTTTTATCCAAAATATCATAAATCTCCTCCTCACTCAAACCAACCATCTCAGAAACATCACCCACAGAAAACCTCTCCAACAACCTAACAACAATATCAAACCTACCTTTATCCATACCTTCTTCCCCCACCATTTTTTACGATCTTCCTTCAAACATTTAGCAATAGCACCTTCAACTTTAACAGCCACATAAACCACCTAAATCATATAACACCAAAAAAAAAACAACAAAAACACACAAAATTTAAAAACCCAACACACCCTCAACAATCCTTATTTTTATCCAAAATATCATAAATCTCCTCCTCACTCAAACCAACCATCTCAGAAACATCACCAACAGAAAACCTCTCCAACAACCTAACAACAATATCAAACCTACCTTTATCCATACCTTCTTCCCTACCTTCTTCCCTACCTTCCTCCCTACCTTCTTCCCTACCTTCTTCCCTACCTTCCTCTCTACCTTCCTCTCTACCTTCTTTCTTACCTTCATCCCACCATTCTTTACGGTCATCTTTCAAAT
>CADAAJ010000054.1 GCA_902785855.1 uncultured Methanobrevibacter sp.
TATTAAAGTTAGAGCTCCTGGTGGAAATGGACCTAGAAGTCCAGGACCTGGTGCACAAGCTACTATTCGTGCTTTAGCAAGAGCTGGAATTAAAATAGGTAAAATCGAAGATATTACTCCTATTCCTCACGATGGTACTGGAAGACCTGGTGGTAAAAGAGGAAGAAGAGTTTAAGTGGAAGGGTTTAATATGGAGATAGAAGTTAAAAGTCAGAGTGATGATGAAATGGTTTTCATTGTCCGTGATGCAGAAGTACCTTTTATTAATGCAATTAGAAGATGTGCTATGGTGAATGTACCTAAAATAGCTATTGAAGATGTGAACATTATTAGAAATGATTCTGCTATGTTTAATGAGGTGCTTGCTCATAGACTTGGTTTAACTCCTTTAGTTTCTGATCTTGATGCTCTTGAAGGATTATCTTTACCTGAAGATGATGGATGGGAAGATTATTCTAATGGAATAAAATTTCAGTTACAAGAAGAAGGACCTAAAGTAGTTTATTCTAAGGATTTAATATCTTCAGACTCAAAAATTAAACCAGTTTACGACACAATTCCTTTAGTAAAACTTAAAGAAGGCGAAAAACTTAACATTGAAGCTGTTGCAAAAGTTGGTTATGGGAAAGAACATGCTAAATGGATTCCTACAACTGTATGTGTATATAAACAATATCCGGAAATTACTTTCAATGAGGATGTTGAAATTGACTACGATTGTGCTCAGGCATGTCCTAGAGGTATTTTAAAATCTGATAGAAGATCTAAAAAGATTAAAATTTTAGATATTGAAGATTGTACCATGTGTAAAAGCTGTGTTAGGGCTTCAGATAATGGATATATAAATGTTGGATTTCGTGAAAACGATTTCATATTTAGAATAGAAACTGATGGAGCAATGCCTCCTAAAGAAGTTTTATTAAAAGCTTGTGATGTATTAGGTGAAAAAGCTGATAAGTTTATCAAATTTAGTGATGAAGGAGGAAGTAAATAATGGTTAAGAAAATTATAAAAACAAATCCTAACCTTATTGAACTTATTAATAAACTTTATGAACAATCAAGAAATGAAGATGTAGCTATTTGGAGAGATGTTGCACAAAGACTTGAAAGGTCTAATAGAAGAACTGCTGAAGTTAATTTGTCAGATATTGACAGACATGCTGAAGACGGTGAAACTATTTTAGTACCAGGTAAAGTTTTATCAAATGGTGATTTAGATAAAAAAGTAGATGTTGTAGCATTTAAATTCTCAGCTAAAGCACAAGATAAAATTGAAAATGCTGGCGGAGAATGCATCTCAATTGAAGAAATTATGGAAAGTAATCCTAAAGGATCTAACATTAGGATTATGGAATAAGGGGATGTGTGTTATGATGATTATTGATGGAGAAGGATGCATTTTAGGAAGATTAGCTAGTATAACTAGTAAAAATCTTTTAGATGGAGAAGAAGTTGTTATTCTCAATGCTGAAAAAATTATGTTAACTGGAAACAGGGATTGGGCTTATGCTAAATACAAACAAAGAATTGACAGGGCAAGTATTTCTAACCCTCGTGATTTAGGTCCTAAATATCCTAGAAGACCAGATGATATATTTAGAAGAACTGTAAGAGGAATGTTACCTTTCAAAAAATCTAAAGGTAAAACAGCATACAAAGGATTAAAAGCTTTTGTTGGCGTACCTGCTGAATATGCTGATGCTGAACTCACTTCAGTTCCTGATGCAGAATTTAATAATGTTAAAAAAGGTGTAGAGTTAGGAGAAATTTCCAAACTTTTAGGAGCTACCTTTTAGATAATTAAGGTGTTAATTATGGTTAAAGTTATTCATACTAGTGGAAAACGTAAAACAGCTATCGCAAGAGGTACTGTTCAGGAAGGAACTGGTAAAGTAAGAATTAACAAAGTTCCTTTAGAACTTTATTCTCCTGAGCTTGCTAATTTAAAATTACAAGAACCACTCTCTATTGCTGGAGATTTAGCTAATGAAGTTGATATTAATATCAATGTCATTGGTGGTGGAGTAATGGGTCAAGCTGAAGCTGCACGTATGGTTATTGCTAAAGGACTAGTTCAATGGTCTCAAGATATGGATTTAAAAGATAAATTCATTCATTATGACAGAACTATGTTAGTCGGAGACCCTAGACGTTCAGAACCTAAAAAATACGGCGGTCCTGGAGCAAGAGCACGTAAACAAAAAAGTTACAGATAAATTCTGTAATTTTATATTTTAATTAAAAGATGATATAAATGATTCCTATAAGATGCTTAAGTTGTGGAAAACCAGTTTCTGCTCATTTTGATGAATATATGAGTAGAGTTGCTGCTGGTGAAAAGTCAAAAGATGTTTTAGATGACTTAGGTTTAACTAGATATTGTTGTAGAAGAATGTTGATTTCTCATGTGGAAACATGGGAGTAAAATTGTAGGGATATTTTTTAATATCTTGGTAAAATGGAAGTAATATTCATGGATGTTGAAAAAAAATTAACAAGGTTTGAAAGAGCTAGAATTCTCGGAGCTAGAGCAATTCAAATATCTATGGGAGCAAAACCTTTGGTTGAAATTAAAGATTCCTTAGATCCTATTGATATAGCTTACGAAGAACTTAAAGCTGGAGTTTTACCATTAGATGTTATTAGAGATGAATAAATAGTTTATCTATTTATTCTTAAATTATTTAAAAAAATAAAAAATACCAAAATAACTCTATAAAGAAACTTACTGATTTTTTAAAGAGTATAGATTATTTGGTAATAAATTAAATGGCACTGAGGTGTTTTTTTGGATAGTATAATAGAAGATGTCCAGGTTCGTAAGATTTTGGACAGCAGAGGCAATCCAACTATTGAAGTAGATGTTATTACTTGGAATGGTTCTGGTAGAGCTGCTGCACCTAGTGGGGCTAGTACTGGTTCAAGAGAGGTAGTATCTTTTCCGGAAGGTGGAGTTGATATTGTAGTAAGGGAAATGGAAGATTTAATTGCTTCTGAACTTATTGGAATGGATGCTCGTGATATTACTACTATTGATGAAGTATTAAAAGAAATAGATGGGACTGATAATTTAGCCGCAATTGGTGGTAATACTACTGTTGCTATTTCAATGGCTGCTGCTAAGGCTGCTGCTGCATCTTATAATATGCCACTTTATAAATACATTGGAGGTAATTTAATCAATGAGTTGCCATATCCATTAGGAAATATGATGAATGGTGGTGCTCATGCAGGTGTTAATGCTCCAGATATTCAAGAATTTTTAGTTGTTCCTGTTGGAGCTTCTAATGTTGTTGAAGGTATTTTTGCAAATGCTTCTATTCACAAAAAATTAAAAGAATTAATTCAAACTAAAGACTCCAATTTCACAGGTGGAAAAGGAGATGAAGGTGGATGGGTGCCTAATATTACAAATGATTCAGCTTTGGAAATTCAGGCTCAGGCTTGTGAAGAAGTTGGTGATGAATTAGGTATTGAAATTAGACCTTCACTTGATATGGCTGCATCCGAATTATGGAATGCAGATGAGCAAAAATATGTTTATGCTCAAGACGGTGTTAAAAGAGATACCGGAGATCAGATTGATTTTGTAAAAGATATTATTGATACTTACAAAATGTTTTATGTAGAAGACCCATTTGATGAATCTGACTTTGAAGGATTCGCTCAATTAACTAAAAAAGTTAAAGATAAATGTCTCATTTGTGGAGATGATTTATTTGTAACCAATAAGGATCTTTTAGCTAAAGGTATTGAAATGAAAGCTGCAAACGCTATTATTATCAAACCTAATCAGATTGGTTCACTATCTCAAACTTATGCTACTGTTAAATTAGCAAAAGAAAATGATATTGTACCTGTTGTTTCACATAGATCTGGTGAAACTACTGATGAAACTATTGCACATTTAGCTGTTGGTTTTTCAGCCCCAATGATAAAAACAGGAGCTATTGGTGGAGAAAGAATAGCTAAATTAAATGAACTTATTCGTATTGAAGAAGAACTTTCAAATTCTAAAATGGGCACATTTAAATAATTATATTGGGGAGAGATTTATGGCTAAAGTAACAATTGAATATGATAAATGTGATGGTGCAGACTGTGCTGAATGTTCAGATGTCTGTCCTATGGAAGTATTAGTTCTTAAAGGAGACAAAATAGAAATTGTTGATCCTGAAGAATGTAGTTATTGTGAAGTATGTATGGATGTATGTCCTAACGATTGTGTTAAAATTGAAGATGAAGATTAAATAAGGTGAAAAAATGGTAAATGATGAACTTTTAATAGATTTAGATAATTACTTAGCTGCTGGTTTACACATTGGAACTCAACAAAAAACCAGTGATATGGAAAAATATATATTCAGAGTAAGATCTGATGGTTTATATGTTTTAGATATTCAAAAAACTGATGAAAGAATTAGACAAATTGCAAAACTTTTAGCAAAATATGATCCTGAAGATGTTTTAGTAGTTGCTACCCGTCAGTATGGTCAGGCTCCTGTTAAAAAATTCGGTGAATTAACTGGTGCTAAAACTATTCCTGGAAGATTTATCCCAGGTACTTTAACAAATCCTAATTATGCTAAATTCATTGAACCTAAAATTATTGTTGTAACTGACCCAAGATCTGATGCACAAGCAGTTTTAGAATCAAAACAAAATGGTATTCCAGTTATTGCTTTATGTGATACTGAAAACTTACTCAGTTTTGTTGATATTGCTGTACCTGTAAACAACAAAGGTAGAAAAGCTATTGCATTAGTTTACTGGTTACTTGCAAGACAAATTTTAAGAGAAAGAGGAGATATTCCTGAAGACGGTGACTTGGATATTGATGCTACTGACTTTGAACTTAAATTTTAAGTGAGATAATGTTGAGAAAACCTGCTGTTGCCGGCACATTTTATCCGGATAATCCTGAAAAATTAAAAGAAACTATTCATGATTGTTTTACAGATGATGCTGGTGTTGGATTTGTTCCTGAACTTAAACATTTTAATGGTAATGATTATCCTATTAGTGTTATGGTTCCTCATGCAGGTTATCAATATTCTGGTGCAATAGCTTCTCATAGCTATTGTCAAATCGTTCAAAATGGTTTTCCTGAAGTTTTTATAATTTTAAGTCCGAACCATACTGGATTTGGTAGTGAAATTTCTGTTTTCAATAAAGGTCAGTGGTCCACTCCTTTAGGTACTGTTGATGTTGACTGTGAATTTGCAGACAGTATTATTGAATTTTCAGATATTGCTGAATCTGAGTTTTCCGCTCATATCAGTGAACACAGTATTGAAGTTCAACTACCATTTTTACAATATTTTTCTTCTGATTTTAAAATTGTACCTATAACTATGGGTTCTCAGAATTTCTCTGCTTCAACTGATTTGGCTAATGCAATATTTGAAGCAGGAGATAAGTTAAATAAATCTTATTGTGTTATTTCAAGTACAGATTTATCACATTTTAACAATCAGGAAAAGGCAAATAAAGTAGATGGATTTGTTCTGGAAGATATTGGTGAAATGAATGAATTCAAACTTTTTGAAGAAGTTGTTCAGTATAACATTACCATGTGTGGTTATGGGCCTGTCATGGCTACTATTTCACTTTCTAAAAGGCGTAATATGAATTCCTGTGATATTCTGGCATATGCAACTAGTGGTGATGTGACTGGTGATTTTTCATCAGTAGTAGGTTATGCTTCAGGTGTATTTAAATAGGTGTTTTTTATGATAGCAAAGGCTTCTGCTCCAGCAAAAACTATTTTATTTGGTGAACATTCTGTAGTTTATGGTGAACCTGCTATTGCAGGGGCAGTTAATAAAAGGGCACATGTAATTATTAAGAAATCTAAAACTGATAGAACTGTTTTTAGATCTCCTGATTTAAATTTTGAAGCTGAATTATTAACAAAACATAAAAAATACATTTTAAAAAGAGGAAAACCAGGTATTATTAGATATATTTTAGAAGCTCTTTATAAAGTTCATGACCACAGCCCAATTGACATTACCTTGTATTCCAATGTTCCGATTGGTTCAGGTCTTGGTTCATCCGCTGCAGTTACAGTAGCAACATTAGCTGCATTATACAGATATCATAATATCCGTTTTAACAAACATTCACTTGCTCATGATGCACACATGGTTGAACAGTCAGTTCAGGGAATGGCTAGTCCTTTAGATACTTTAGTTTCAACATATGGTGGTCTTGTTTATTTATCCAGAAATAAAAAAGTAGAGCATTTTAATGTTAACTTTAATGTTCCTTTTGTTGTAGGTTATACAACTAAACATGGAAACACTGGTAAAATGGTTAAAGATGTCAAATCTCTTAAGATGAGAAATCCTAAAATTATTAATCCGGTAATATCCTCAATGGGTAATTTAACTAATTATGCAAAACAGGCTATTTTAAAACGTGATTTTAAAACTGTTGGTGAATTGATGAATATTAACCATGGATTTTTAGATGTTTTAGGTGTAAATACATTAGAATTATCACGTATGGTTTATAATGCAAGGGACGCTGGAGCTATTGGTGCTAAAACTACTGGAGCTGGTGGTGGAGGTAGTATTATTGCACTTTGTCCGGGTAAAGTTGATGAGGTTGCAAATGCTATTTCTCGTGATGATAACATATTAAAAATAAGATTCACTAGAAAAGGAGTTTCTTCAAGGGTTTATAAGTGATTTTATGATAATTTTAAAAATTGGTGGAAGTATTATAACAAATAAGGATTCTCAAAGAGAAGTTGATACTTCAAGCCTTAAAAGAATCGCATCTGAGATTAAATCATCTCTAAATAATTCTGATAAGAAATTAATTATTGTTCATGGTGCAGGTTCATTTGGCCATCCAATAGCTAAAGAATATCAGATAGGTGAGCATTTTAACCCATCACAATATCCTCAAAAAAGAATTGGATTTTGTAAAACTCAAAATGCTGTTAAAGAATTGAATATGCATATTTGTGAAGCTTTTATTCAGGAAGATTTGCCGATTATTTCAATTCCTGCTTCAAGTTTCATGACAGCTACCAATAAAAGGATTACTGAAGGTAATCTCAAATTTTTCACAAAATACTTAGATGAGGGTTTTATTCCTGTAATTTATGGGGATGTTGTATTGGACAGTGAAGTTGGAATTTGTGTTATTTCAGGTGATCAGTTAATTCAGTATCTTGCTGTTAATTTAAAAGCTGATAGGGTTATTTTAGGAACAGATGTTGATGGTGTTTATAATAAAAATCCTAAAACACATGATGATGCAATATTTTTTGATAAATTCACTTCACTTGAGGATTTGGATACTTTTGAAGGAACAACAAATGTTGATGTAACTGGTGGAATGGTCGGTAAAATTAAAGAACTTTTATATTTAGCGGATTTAGGTATTGAATCTAAAATAATAAATGCTGAAGTTGAAGATAATATTTTCAAGGTATTGGAAAATAAAGAAGTTAAAGGAACTGTAATTTCGAGGGGAAATTAATTTATGATTTCAGATAGAAAATTGGAGCATTTATTAATTTGTGAAAATTATGATGTGGAGTTTAAAAATAAAACAACTGGATTTGAAGATATTGAATTAATCCATAATGTTTTACCGGAAATTGATAAAAATGAAATTGATTTATCAACTTCTGTTTTTGGTAAAAAACTTGATTCTCCATTATTTATTACAGCTATAACTGGCGGACATCCTGCTGCAAAAAACATTAATAAACAATTAGCTATTGCTGCTGAAAATAATAAAATTGCTTTAGGGGTTGGATCTCAAAGAGCAGCTTGTGAACATCCTGAACTTGAGGATACATACAGTGTTGTTCGTGAAAATGCACCTAACTGTTTACTTGTTGGTAATATTGGTGCTCCTCAACTTAATTTAGCTGAAAAAGCTGTTGAAATATTGGATGCAGATATTTTAGCTATTCATTTAAATCCTCTTCAGGAATCAATTCAGCCTGAAGGTGATTTGGATGCAAGAGGATATGTTGATTTAATTGGTCAGATTACTGATTCAGTTAAAATTCCTGTTCTTGCAAAAGAAACTGGTTGTGGAATATCTGCTGAGTCAGCAAAAATACTGGTTGATGCAGGTGTTGATTATATAGATATTGAAGGTGCTGGTGGTACTAGTTGGGCAGCTGTTGAAACATATAGGGCTGAAGATAGATATTTAGGTGAAGTATTCTGGGATTGGGGAATTCCAACAGCTATTTCTACTGTTGAAGTTTCTTCTTCTGTTAACGTTCCAGTTATTTCATCAGGAGGAATCAGAAGTGGTCTTGAAGCAGCTAAAGCTATTGCTCTTGGAGCAGATGCTGTTGGTATGGCATTACCATTTTTAAAGAATTCCACTTCACAGGATGATTTAAATAAATTTATAAACAGATTTAATGATTCATTAAGAATTGCTATGTTCTTAGTTGGAGCAAATAATATTGAAGAGTTAAAACAATCAAAATTAGTTATACGTGGAAAAACAAGGGAATGGCTCTGTGAAAGAGGCATTAACACAAAAAATTATTCAAGGAGATAAAACATGAGCGTTGAAATTATCGCTATCGGCGGATATCAGGAAGTCGGGAAGAACATGACTGCTGTTAAGATAGGGGATGATGTTGTTATATTCGATATGGGAATCCATCTTGACAGAATTAGTATGCATGAAGATACAGATATTGACAGAATGCATAGTTTAGATTTAATTGAAAGAGGAGTTATTCCAGATGATACATTAATGAAAGATGTAGACGGTAAAGTTAAAGGAATAGTTTTCTCTCACGGTCACTTAGACCATATTGGTGCTGTTGCTAAATTAGCTCACAGATATGATGCACCATTAATTGGAACACCATATACTGCTGCTTTAATAGA
Source organism: uncultured Methanobrevibacter sp. (assembly GCA_902785855.1). Taxonomy (GTDB): domain Archaea; phylum Methanobacteriota; class Methanobacteria; order Methanobacteriales; family Methanobacteriaceae; genus Methanocatella. Next base: position 8,888 of record CADAAJ010000054.1, read on the forward strand.
AAAACAAATTAAAGGTGAACGTAAATTTAAAGTAACAAATCCTATAAGACCATTAAATCCTGGAAGCAAATTAAAACTTTCAAAGGATATAACTTTAGAATTTGTTCAATCAACACACAGTATTCCACAAGCAGTATTTCCAGTTTTACATACTCCTGAAGGAGTTATTGTTTATGCATTGGATTTCAAATTTGACAACCATCAAAAAGTATCTCCACCACCTGATTATAAAAGATTAAAAGAATTAGGAAGGAAAGGAGTACTTGCTTTAATAGTTGAAACTACAAATGCTAAAAATTATGATGAAGTAAAAACCCATTCTGAAAGAATTGCTAAAAATATTCTTGAAGATGTAATGCGAGGACCTCTACATGAAAAAACAGGAATGATTGTAACAACCTTTTCTTCTCATGTAGAACGTGTTCAGGCTATTGCAGATATTGCTAAAAAAAGCCACAGAGAAATATTTTTCCTTGGAAGATCAATGGAAAGATTCTGTGGTATTGCACAAAAATTAGGTATTTTAAAATTACCTAAAAATGCAAGTATTTACGGTTCTCCAAAAGCAGTTAACAAGGCATTAATGAGGGCTGATGAAGATAGAGCTAATTATTTACTTGTAACAACAGGACACCAAGGTGAACCTGATGCATTACTTCCGAGAATTGCAAATAATAGAACTCCATTTAACATTAAAAAAGGAGATAATATTATTATTTCAGCACCTATTATTCCAAATCCAACAAATGCTGCTAACAGACATATTATGGAAAGAAGATTAAAACTTAAAGGTGCTAGAATTTATCCTAATGCTCACGTTTCCGGACACGCTGGAAGAGAAGACCACAGAGAATTTTTACGTATGTTAAAACCACAACATATTATACCGGCACATGGAGACTTATCAATGCTTGCAGCTTATGCAGAACTTGCTGAAGAAGAAGGATATAGAATTGGTTATGATATTCATATTTTAAGAAATGCTCAAGCACAAGTTTTTAAAAGTTAATGAGGGGATTATATGAGTGATGTAAAAGAGGTACTTGGAAAATATTCAACAGAAATTACAAAAACAATCGAAGACGAATTATCAACTATAGCTCCGGAAAATCTTGGTGAAGCATCTATTTACTTAACCCGTGCTGGGGGTAAAATGCTTAGGCCTGGATTAACATTAATTGTTTCAGAAGCTGTTGGTGGAAATCGTGAATCTGCACTTAAATCCGGTGCTGCAATTGAACTTATTCACACATTTTCCTTAATTCATGATGATATCATGGATGATGATGATATGAGAAGAGGAATGCCTTCAGTTCATAAAGTCTGGGGAGATGATGTTGCAATTCTTGCAGGAGATACATTATTTTCAAAAGCATTTGAAATGATTATTAACTCAATAGACACTACTCCTGAACAAAACAACAAAACATTAGCTACTGTAGCAGATGCTTGTGTAAAAATATGTGAAGGTCAAGCATTAGATATGGGTTTTGAAGAACGTTTTGATGTAGATGAAGATGAATACATGGAAATGATTTTCAAAAAAACCGGTGCATTAATTGCTGCAGCAACAAAAGCTGGAGCTATTATGGGCGGAGCTTCAGATGATGTTGTTGATGTAATGTATGAATATGGCCGTTTAATTGGTCTTGCTTTCCAAATTCAGGATGATTATCTTGATTTGGCATCTGATGAAGAAACATTAGGTAAACCTATTGGATCAGACATTGGAAAAGGTAAAATGACCATTATTGCTATTAAAGGTATTGCAAGTGATGATTCTGGAAGATTACTTGAAATCTTAAAAGATGATGAAAATTCACAGGAAGATATTGATGAAGCTATTGAAATTTTAAAAGAATGTGGTGCTATTGAATATGCAAGAAAACTTGCTTTAGATAGTGTCAATCAGGCTAAAGAAATACTCGATATTTTACCTGATTCTTCATCAAAACAGGTACTTTTAGATATTGCAGATTTTGTACTTGAAAGAAATACTTAATTATTTTTTTTACAGGTTCCATTATTATGGAATCATTCCTAACTTTTTTTTATTTTATCTTGTTGAAAATATTTTTTGAGTTTTCTTTATAGTTAGTTACCAAACTTTTGTTATAAATGTTTCGAGCCATTTGTCATAAACTTTCGTTCCAGAAATCGATTCATTGTAGGTTTTAATTGTTAATTCTTGTAAAAATTCTCTTGATTCTAGATAATAATGTTTAATTTCTCGTTTCATTTGTCTCCATATTTGTTCTATTGGATTTAGATGTGGAGAGTATGGTGGAAGGTATATTAAGGTAATATTGGGATGTAATGCTATTTTTTTAATGAACGCAGACTTGTGAACACTGTAATTATCTAAGATTAAACATATTCTTTGTTCGGTTTGTATTTTTGTTATTATATTTTCTTTTTCCAATAGATTTAAGGTTATTTTCCTTCTTATTTCTCTTCTTTTTTTCACATTATTGATTGATTCTCTATTGCAATGTTTTCCGATGATTCTAGCAATTGTTGAGGTCGTATCATCTTTATATTTTTCAATTGTTCTTATTATTTTTTCTGTGAAAACTTTGTTATTTTCATTGTTTTCCATTAAAATTTCATCTATTTCTTTATCAGTTAAGTTAACTTCTTTGATTATTTTATTTAATAATTTTACTGTATTTTTGTTTTTTGTATTTAGCACATCTTAATTCTAAGAGAGCCATAGCTATTTCTGGCGCTGTTGAAGAATTTGTGATTGTAATGGTTGAATTTCCATTAATTGCTAAAGATCCTGTGGCATTGATTTTAAATTTGTAAGGATTTACAGTTTGAGTGTGTTTTGTTCCTCTTTTATATAATGATTTTTGAGTGTAGGGTTCATTTTGGAAGGATGCTTCATCAAATAAGACTATAATATGTTTGAAGATAAATTGTGTTCTTCTAAGTTTTTTTTAGCTGTTCTTCTGCATCTTCAGGAGATTTCGAAAATTTAGGATATGCTTTACTGTAATTGTATC